>CAMYJN010000260.1 GCA_947258625.1 uncultured Polyangiaceae bacterium
CGATCGACCGGACGATCGCGTCGCGAGCTGCGTCGGGTTCGGATGCTCGGGACCACGATCGGTCGCGCTTGCAGGACGTAAAGCTCGTGTTCGGCGAACGCCCACTCGACGTCGCGCGCGTTCCCAAAATGGCTTTCGATTCGGGTAGCAAGCTCGGTTAACTGCAAGAGCTGCTGCTCGCTCAGCGCCGGAGCCTCGCGATCTGCCGGCGCGACCTCTACCTCGCGAACGCCCCCGGATCGATCGAGCAAGGTTTGCCGGGCCTTCTCGCCGAGGACCCGGTCGCGCAATTGACGCGTAGCCTTGTCGACTCGATAGGTGTCCGGCGTCACGCGGCCGTCGACGACCGACGACCCCAAGCCATACGCGGCGTTGATCACGACCTCTCCGGCATCTCCCGTGAGTGGGTTGGTCGTGAACAGAACCCCCGAAACCTCGGCTGGAACCATGGCTTGAATCACCACGCCGATCGAGACTGGGATCTCCTCGCCGAGCGCTCGCACGTACGACAGGACACGAGGGCGAAAGAAGCTCGACCAACAGAGCTTGATCGCATCGAGCACCTCGTCTTCGCGCATCAGGTTGAGCAGGGTCAGATGCATCCCCGCTGCCGACGCGCCTTCCTGGTCTTCATGCATCGCCGAGGAGCGAACGGCGAAGCTGGTCGCGCCCTCGTCTCGCATCGCGAGCAGCGCATCCGTGACGCTCCGAACCACGTCCTGCGGAAGGGTCGCTTCCCTGACCCGCTCGGCGATCGCTTGCAGGCGCGCATCCGAAACGTGCGGTGCGCGAAGAAGCGCCCGCGGACGATCCGCGATGTCGAGAACGCTGGAAAAAAACGAATCGCCAACCCAGCCGGGCATGGCGTAAGCGGCCGGAACGGGGAAGCCCGCTCGTGCAAGCGCAGCGAGGCCACGGGCTTTCCCGCCGTAGCCGGAGGCCCTCCGAGGCACGACCGATTCAATTCGCTTCAACACCCGAGGCATCGCAATCGGCGGGTTCTAGCGCACGCCCGGACTAGGGGCATGCAGGACTCATGGACGCGGAGGGGGCCCGGCGCTATGAACGCGCCGTGCCGTGGTTGGACGACGATCATTTCCATGATCAATGCGGGGTGTTTGGTGTGTTTGGGGCCGATGAGGCTTCGAATCTGGCCTATCTCGGCCTGCACTCATTGCAGCATCGGGGGCAAGAAGCCGCTGGAATCGTTTCGAGCAATGGCGAACAGCTCTTCGTACACCGCGGGATGGGCCTCGTTCAAGACGTCTTCACGGCCGATCAACTCGACAAGCTGCCTGGCAGCAGCGCCATCGGTCACGTCCGCTACGCGACCGCGGGCGGCAGTCACATCAAGAACGCGCAGCCGCTTGCAGTCGACTGCGGCCACGGCTCGATTGCGGTCGCCCACAACGGCAATCTGACCAACGGACTGGCGCTTCGTGACCAGCTCGAAAAGGACGGCTCGATCTTCTCGTCCGACAGCGATACCGAGGTTCTCGTGCACCTCATCGCGCGCTCGAAAGCCGAAACCATGATCGACCGCGTCGCCGACGCTTTGCATCAAGTGGAGGGCGCCTACTCACTCGTTTTTCTCTCCCCGGACGAGCTCGTCGCGGTGCGTGACCCCTACGGGTTTCGTCCTCTGTGCCTCGGACAGCTCGACGACGCGTACGTCATCGCTTCGGAGCCACCCGCGTTTCAACTGATCGGCGCGAAGTTCATCCGTGACATCAAACCCGGTGAGATGGTCGTCGTCAACAAGTTGGGCCTCCAAAGCCTCAGGCCCTTCCGCACGAGCGCTGAGCGGCGATACATGTGCATCTTCGAGTATGTCTATTTTGCGCGGCCGGACGCTTCCTTTGACGGGATCAGCGTCTACGACGCCCGCAAGCGCATGGGGCGTGCTCTGTGGAAAGACCAGCCGGTCGAAGCGGACATCGTGGTGCCCGTGCCCGATAGCGGTGTCGCGGCGGCGCTCGGGTATGCGGAAGCCGCTGGTCTCCCGTTCGAGCTAGGCCTGATCCGAAGCCACTACGTCGGCCGCACCTTCATCGAGCCCGCCCAATCGATCCGACACTTCGGCGTCCGCCTCAAGCTGCACCCGGTGCAGAGTCTGCTGGAAGGGAAGCGGGTCGTCGTCATCGACGATTCGATCGTTCGCGGCACCACCAGCCGCAAGATCGTGAAGATGATTCGGGACGCCGGCGCCACCGAAGTCCACCTTCGAATCAGCGCGCCGCCCACCATCTGGCCCTGCTTTTACGGCATCGACACCCCGACCCGTGAAGAGCTGATCGCCGCGCACAACACCGTCGAAGAGGTGAACCAATACGTCACCGCCGACAGCCTCGGCTACCTTTCACTCGAAGGCTTGAAGCGCGCGGTCGGCGGCGAGGGTTTCTGTAGCGCCTGCTTCAGCGGCCGCTATCCGGTGCCGGTCACCGACAACGTGGGGCTGCGCCGGCAGTTGCCGCTAGTAGGCGTTTAGACCCGGGCCCGCACGCTGGCACTGGCGCTGTCGCTGGCACCGACACCGACACCGACACCGGCATTGGCGCTGCCGCTGACACTGCCGCTGACACTGCCGCTGACACTGACACTGACACTGACACTGACACTGACACTGACACTGACACTGACACTGACACTGACACTGACACTGACACTGACACTGGCGCTGTCGCCGACACTGGCGCTGTCACCGACACTGGCACCCCGTAGAGCGACTTCGTCGCCACCGGGCTTCACTGGCACTGGCGCATTCAGGTTCTGCGATCGCTTTGTCCTTGGATTGGGTTTGGGCTCGCACTTGGGGTGAGAGCCCAAACCCAATCCAAGGAGTCGCTGATGAAAGAAAAGAATGTTTACGACAGGGCACGAAACGTCGTGCGGGAGCTTGTTCCGCTTTTGCACACAATCCGCGAGCACGATAAGTCGCTGGCCGAGCAGCTGAAGCGGGCGGCTCAGAGCGTGGTCCTGAATATCGCGGAGGCGCGGGGGAATGACACTGGAAACGCGAGAGCTCGATTCTCCACCGCTTGCGGCTCCGCCAAGGAAGTCCGCGCGGCCCTGAACGTCGCAAGCGACTGGGGCTACATCGAAGCCCACAAGGCAACCCACCTCGACGAGAGGCTCGACGAGGTGTGCGCCATTACTTGGTGTTTGGGTCGTCGGCTCTAGCGGCCTGAAAGCCTCCAAGACATCGCGCAGACTTCGTCGAGCGCGATGTCCACCTTTGTGACCTTCGAGCTTGGAAGGTAGCCGTAGGCCACCGCGAGCTGAAGTCCGGCGCGCACTTCCTTGGCTGACCCGCACGCCGACGCGAATCGTGCTTTCGCGGTTCCGGCATCGTTTCCATCGGCTTCGGCGATGTTGAGAACGACGCTGTTCATCGCACGATGCATTTGGTCGAAGAGCGACCGATCCCGCTTCCGAACCACCGGAAGCACCTGTCGCAAGCCTCCCGCCGCCTGAAGCGCCCGTTGCTGAATGATAAGTCCCATGAGTGATCTCCTTTTGGCCCGTGAGTGGGGTTCCCCAGAAGGGCGAAGCCCGACCCCACTCATGGGCCAAAAGGAGATCACGATGACCAAGTCATGTCACACGCACGCCGACACTGACACTGACACTGACACTGACACTGACACTGACGCTGTCGCTGACACTGACGCTGTCACTGACACTGACACTGACACTGTCCCTGCCGCTGCCGCTATCCCTGCCGCTGCCGCTGCCGCTGCCGCTGCCGCTGTCCCTGCCGCTGCTAGTGCCCCTCAAACCACCTGAGAATCGCCGCATTCACCTCGCCGGGGCGCTCCAAATGCAAGAAGTGGCCTGCGTCTGCGAGCTTGACCATTTCGAAAAGCGCGCTGAAGTGCTGCTCCTGGCCATCCGCGATCTCCGGTCCGATGCATCCGTCTCGCTCACCGTGCAGGTAGATCGTCGGCACGACGATGGGGTTTGCCCCGAGCATCCGGCGAGTCTCGAGAATGACCTTTGGAGAGAGCAGCGCGCGATAGCATCGGATCGGGGCGGGCATGCTCGAACGCAAGCAGACCTTGAGCTCATCGAAATAGTCGCCCCCGGGATCATATCCCGGTGACCAGGTTTTCCAGAGGCGCTCGATGACACGAAAGTTGCGGAGCCGGACGATGCGATCCGGCAGGAACGGCAATTGAAATAGCCCGATGTAGGCACTTCGACCGAGCTGGCTCGGATGCCGCTCGATATTGACTTCGATCGCCAGGACATGAGGGACCGCGAGCATGGCCGCGGCGCGAAAACGCTCTGGCTGGAGCGACATTGCGCATTGGCTGATCACCGAGCCCCAATCATGGCCGACGATTCGAATCGGTTCCGAAGGCGAGAGCTCGTCGACGAAGCTGAGGATCGTCCGTGCCAGCGTCGCGGGGTCGAATGGCCCTTTCAGAGACGAAGGGGCGTAGCCGGGCAACCAGGGGCTGACCACGCGATAGCCGGCGCCGCAGAGACGCTCTGTCAACGGCCCCCAGGTTCTCGGAATGTCCGGAAAGCCATGCAGGCACAGCACCAAGGGGGCGTCCTCGGCCCCAGAAGAAAGGTACGATAGCCCGGTCTGCTCGGAGCGAAGTCGACGCATGAGCGCAAGCCTAGGAGAAGAAGCTCGAGAGCGCTTCCGCAAGCCTCCCGGCAAACGACTCGTCGACGATCAGGTCTTGGCGCGCCTCGATTTCGAGCGCGCAACAGCCGAATTCCTGGGCGTGACGCACGGGCGAGTAGGCGAGGCCGATTTTGCCCGACCATGGTT
>CAMYJN010000261.1 GCA_947258625.1 uncultured Polyangiaceae bacterium
CAAATCGAGCGGGAAGCGGTCGAAACGGTGTCTTCGTATCGAGTTCCGCAGAGCGAACGAGAAGAAGCAACGAGCGCTGCGGAAGGCCTCGCCCAGATGCCGCTGCTCCGCGGCAACCGAGTGGATCTGCTAATCGATGGCGACGCGACCTTCAAGAGCATCTTGGACGGCATCGACGAGGCCCAGGAGTACGTTTTGGTACAGTTCTACATCGTGCACGACGACGATCTGGGGCGAGCTCTCAAGGACCATCTTCTCTCCAAGGCCAAGCAGGGCGTGCGTGTGTATTTTCTTTACGACGAAATTGGATGCCACGATCTTCCGAACAGCTACACACAAGAGCTCCGCGATGCGGGCGTGGAAATCCACGAGTTCAATACGCGCAAAGGGCGTCGCAACCGCTTCCAGCTCAATTTCCGCAATCATCGCAAGATCGTTGTCACTGACGGACGAGTGGCCTGGATCGGTGGCCACAACGTCGGCGACGAATACATGGGCAAAGATCCGAAGTTTGGTCATTGGCGGGACACCCATGTGCGCATCGAAGGGCCCGCGGTCTTGAAGGCGCAAATCTCGTTCGCCGAGGATTGGTACTGGGCGACCGAGACGCTGCCCAAGCTCAACTGGGCCGCGCGCCCCGCCCCCGATGGCAGCGATAGCCGCGTGCTGATCATTCCCACGGGCCCTGCCGACGAGCTCGAAACCGCGAACCTGATGTTCGTCCATGCGATCAACACGGCCCAGAGGCGGATTTGGATCGCGAGCCCCTACTTCGTGCCGGAGCATTCGGTGATCGTCGCTCTGCAGCTAGCCGGCTTGCGCGGCGTAGATGTGCGCATTCTGATCCCCGACAAGCCCGATCATCTGCTGGTCTACTTGGCCGCATACTCGTACTTCGATGACGCAGGTCGCACAGGAGCGAAGTTCTATCGGTACCAGGATGGCTTCCTTCACGAAAAGGCCATGTTGATAGACGACGCCGTGGCCACGATCGGAACCGCCAACTTCGACAATCGCTCGTTCCGCCTGAATTTTGAGATCACGGCAGCCATCGCCGATCCGACCTTCGCCTCCAAAGTTGAAAAGATGTTCGAGAACGATTTCAAGCATGCCCGGCTGATGGAGCAGGGCGAGTACGACCGAAAGCCCTGGTGGTTCCGCCTCGGCGTCCGCTTCGCCCGCCTCACCGCCCCCATCCAATAAGAGGGATTAAGCCCCGGAGCCCCGCGGACGACGCGAGCGTCGACTTGGCGGGGCCCCATAAGACAGTCCTGACCGTGGTTGCCGTGGGAACTAATGTTGAGTCGAACCCCTACAATTTACTAGTAGGTGGGAGCGGATATCGTACGCTTTAGGCCCCCCGATGACGCTAGCCGGGTCCGCACACCACGCACGTTGAAGCACCCTAATCGACCTAGTCAGGGATTCACTACTCCTTCCTCACCTGCAACCACAGAGGGACTATAGATCAAGGTAGAGCCGGGATTCCCGGTGGTCAACTCACTGCTTGATCGGGCTGGCTTTGAGCGCCGCGCGCCCTTCTTTCACGTACACCGTGAAGCGCACAGAAGGGGCGTTGTGGCGTTTCATAACCTGGTCACGCGCGGCATGAAGTTTGCGTACGAACTTGTCGAAGGTGAGCCCCGAGACCGACGCGCCGCATTCCTTTTGCGTTGCGATGAACTTCTCGAAGACCTCACGGAAGTGCCCCTCTTCGCCCTGGTCGGCGGGCGCAGAGGCCTCGATGAGCTCCTGAGGCACGTGCTTCACCTGAGTCGACTCCTCCGCTTGGTCGTCGTATTCGGAGTACGAGTCGACAATCGCGTTTGGCCTCGTCGGTGGGTCGTTGACCTCCGAGAAGACGGCCTGCCCGCTGTGTCGAACGGTAGCGGCGACCGCCTGCCGCGAAGATGTCTCTCGATTCGGCCACGATGACGGAGACCGTTGGGGGCGTGACGAAGGTGAACGCGCCGGGCGCGCCGTCTTTGCAAGCGTACGCGACTCCGCGGTCGGGCGAGCGTCCGGCGTCCCGGCGGCCATCTTATCCGCTGGAGCGATCGGTGCCATCCGTGGCGTCTTCTCACCTGGCTTGCTCGATGGCGCCGGTTCGAGCGCCACCTGCTTAGCCGTCGGCGCTTCGGTCGAGACCCCAAAGTAGTCCGCATTCGCGCTATCCCGTGTCGAGCTCAAAATGTGGTCGAGGTCGACCGAAGAGCGCTTGGCGGCCTCTTCCTTGAAGCCGACGCCGGCACGCAAAGCCGTGTTGAGGTTCTCCGCGATCTTCCGATAGTGACGCCGGAGCTGACCGGCCGGAAGGCTGTCGAGTTCGGCTTTGGACAGGCTCTCGCTCGTTTTCCGAAGGATCACGACTCCCTTGTCATGCTCCACGAAAAGAAGGGCCAAACCCAGAACGAGGAGCAGCAGCGGGAGGCCGATGACCAACAGCCAGGGAAGCGAAGCGACGTCTTCTTTGAAGGTGTTGGCGAAGAGTCCGCCGAGCCCGACGGTGCTTCCCCGGCGCCCGATGATATAGCCGACCCCAGCGTCCGCGGCTTCGCCTCGGATTCGCGCGGCGATTGCACGAGTCCGCTCGCCCACTTCCACCGAACCCTCGCCGTTTTCCATCTTGGCGAGCGCGGATGCGAGACCGCTTTTCAACTCAGCGCTGCTCGGCGCTTTGGCTCCGCCGACGTGAGACGCGATCAAGCGATCACGAAAGAAGAATACCACGGTCGCGTTCGGCAGCTTGGCTGCCAGCCGTTTGGCGAGCCCGTCCCCAATCGCTATCCCATGAACGACCGCGCCGACGTAGCGGCCTCCGTCAAAGACTGGGCGCGCAGCCATCCGATAGACTTCACCGTTGTAGACCCAGACGTCGTCTCGCATGAAGCCTCGAAGCGCATCTCGAACGAGCGGCATCTTGTCGAGCTGGACCGACTCCATGTCGTTTTTGTCGAGCGTGGCCACGACCTCACCCTCCGTATCGATCGCGAAGACCAGGTCTCCCTTGCCCTCTTCGAGCTTCGCGTTGAGGGAGTCGAGTTTGTGGCTCAGGCGCTTTCGGGTGCTCGACCCCGGCGTTCCCGCGTGTCCGCTCGAGCTCCGCAGCGTTTGGCGGACCTCGGAATCGACCGCAATTGAGGCCAAGGCGTCGAGTCGAAGTCGAGCGTCGAGGCGCTGCCAAAGCTCTGCCTCGACATGGTCCCTTCGCAGTTGCTCTTCGAGCTGGAACTCAGCTTCCCGGCTCGCTGCTGACTTGTTCAAGAATGCACCCGCGAGCGCCCCTCCAACGGCCAAGGCTAGAATCAGGTACCAAAGGCGCGACAACATCGGTTAGTTCCTCCGACTCTTGCTGATGGTGACCGGATCGATCTGGAGCGATCGGCCTGCCGGCACCGTGATCCGACGCGATGCGACTTGCTCGGAACCGCGCAAAATTCTTAGCGAGTAGGGACCGGGCGGAACGTCCTGGAAGCTGAACTTCCCGTTCGCACCGACGGTCGCGCAAGCAACCAGCTCCCGCATCGAATGCAGGTAACCTTCGACGTGTCCGTAAATGCGGTCTCCCAGCTCCCACGGGCCACCTGCAGGAACCGGGATGACACGAGCCTTACCGGGACCGGCTTCGAGCGGTGTGAACCCCGCTAGGCCTTTGACTGAGAGCTCATGCGTGAAGGCATCTCGGTTCTCGACGCGGATAGTCGAGCCAGAGCGCGCGACGATCGTAGAGGGACTGAGCCCGCCTCCACGAAAGGCAAACTTGCAGCCGATGGCAGGTTCTGTGAACTTGCCCGTCAAGACCGCGAGCAGATCGTTGCGATCTTCACTCGGCGGTCGTTCGGGCAGTGCGCCGTTCCAAACCTTCCAGTAGTAGGCTTTTTGATCGGACTCCGGGCTCGCCTCCACTGAGCCGCCGCGAACCGACCCCTCGACCGATTCAGCAGACGCCGCCCCGAACGCGACGAGCACCGCGGTGGCGCAGACGGCCCCCAACTTGATCCAATTCTTCCGTTCCCCCATTGGTATTTATGTATTATTACAGCTCCATTGAGAGGGAGTTAACAAAAACCCCCTCTTTTTTTCGATGTCCCCTAGGGCGCCGCGTAGTCGATGAGCTTGATCGGCTCGGGGTGGAGTCTGGCTCGCATAGAGCGCGTCATCCCCGCGGGATCACCGCCGATTTCAATGGCGGTCGGCTTCTCGAACTGGAGCTCGACGTCATCGGCGTAGACATCGATGAGATTCTCGTGCCGATACGTGCCTTTCCACGCGCTGAGCAGGTGTGCAGCGACGTGAAGCGGGCTGGTCGCGACGACTCGGAGGCAGAAGCGATCGGGAGGGCGGTTCTCGGCAAACGGAAAGACGCGCACTCCGAATCCCCAGTACGGAATCGTCGACACTAGCGCCGCGATGCAAGAGCCTTCGAAGATGACCTCGCCTTTCTCGATCGGCCGCCCCTGGGGCTGACCACGGAGGTCGAGACGTTCCGCGGCCCCGCGGTTGACGATCCGAACTTCCAGACGCGGTCGAAGCGCGAGCTCGGGGATTGTGAGCATTGGGATCGAGATTGCGTAGGACACCGCACCCATCGTCATCTTCCCGATCCAAGGCAGACGGCGAACAACCGAGCGAACTTCGTGAAAGTGCTTGAGACCGAGCGCATCGAACCCAGCGCCTGCAAAGGGCGTGAGCAGCTCCTGCGCTTCGATGAGACGCACGTCCCGATGAGCGCTGTCATGACGCAGCCGTGCCAAATCGGCGAACACGCCTTTTCGCGAAGTCC
>CAMYJN010000262.1 GCA_947258625.1 uncultured Polyangiaceae bacterium
CCGGGGCGCTGCCGAGCATGATCTGAGCATTGGGCAGCAGGCGATGGGGGTGACCGGTGACGATGTCGAAAGCCTTCTTCGCAGCTTTCAGTTCGCGCCGGGCGAAGTCGGGATCCTAGACGTCGAGTTCGAGCTGATCGACGAGACGCACGGGATCATGACGCACCATGCCTGTCCGGCGCTGGACCGTTTCGAGCACTTCGACGACGTACGGCAAAAGCACTGCTGCGATATCTGTATCGCCGGCATGCCGATCTCCGGCGAGATGCTCAACAAGAAAATCGAGTGCAAGCCTCTGAAGCTCCCGCCTCGTGTCGACGCAAATGATATTGCCTGCCGTTGGGAGTACCGGCTCCGCGATCAATCCTGAGCGGCGAGCTAGCCGGCGATGACAAAGACATGCTCCATCTTGGTGGCCTGGCAGATCCATTCGTCTTTTCCATGGGTCGAAGAAACTTCCACGTTGCATCCGGAGAACGCGATAAGCTCCGCCGCAACGTGACAAAGAATCCGATCCGTCGAGCCGACTGGGTGCTCTGTTTTCTATCTGCGCTGTTTTGCACAGCCGGTGTTGCGCGTGCTGAAGACGAAGCCGCCACGCCCGCGAGCATCGAATTAGAAGAAGTCTCGAAGCAGGAACAACCAAAGGTGCGTGCAACCTTTGCCCACGGCTATCCAGTGCGCTTTGCACGACGGCCCCTGGTTCTCGATGAGGGAATGGTCCGGGCAGATGGGCGTCTCACCGTCGGCGGGGTGTTTGGGCCAGGTACCTTTTCGTCTTTGGACATCGGAGGAGCGGTCAGCCCAATCGAAAACCTCGAGGTCGGCCTGAGCACGGAGCTGACCGGGGCTGTCCCTGCTCCTGGCGGCATCGGCCTGATCAGTGTGCTCTTTTCGCCGACCGCGAGCTACGGCGATATCCCTATCTATGCGCGCTACCAGTACGCGCGAAGCGAGAGCGCGCTTGCTGCGGTCGAGCTGGTGTTGGTCTTGCCGAGCAACACCGATTTCTCCCTGACCGCGGGCATCCCACTCCGGATCTTGGAGCTCTTTGACCTCTTCACGATGGACATGAACATCAACATTCGATATCGCAACGGCGACAAGTACGCAGCGTTCATTCCGAACCCGTCAAAGAACACCGCCGACTTCACCTTTTCAGGAGCCAGCGTCATCAACATCACGGACAACGGCTATATCGAGATCGGCGGCGGCGTTGGGCTCGTCAACGTCGGAGGCGGAGCGGGCGCCAAGAACGTGGTGGAGCTCCCTTTCTTCATCGGTGGGGGCTACACCTACGAAGGCAAAGTATTGGCCGACATCTTCGCCCAATTTGGTTGGCAGCCCTTGATGATCGCCAACGGCCCCTCGGGAGTGGACACGTTCAACGTGGGCGAAACCTGGTACGTCACGGTGGGCGCCACCGTGCACACCAAGGCGCTCTTCGGCAAGCACAAGCCATAGCTCAGGCGTCGGTCGCGCCGAGTCGTTCGAGCAAGGCCTTGGCCATGTCCGCGACTTCTTGTCGGCCGAGCTCGCGGCTTTCGCTGCTCTGATAGCGTTCGGTGTCGGCCTCGGGAAGCCCCTCGAGGAACCGGCTCGGGGTGATCTTCAACAGCCTGCCGCGCGTGACGCGTTCTTTGTGACGCGTGAGGTAAAGGAGGTCGCGCGCCCGCGTGACGCCGACGTAAAACAGGCGCCGTTCCTCTTCGAGGTCGGCCATCGAGGCGTCGGTGATCTTTGGGTCCGTCGTGCGCGCATGGGGCAGGACACCTTCCACGCAGCCGATCAGAAACACCACGGCGAACTCGAGGCCCTTCGCGGAATGCAGAGACGACAAGGTCACTTGCCGATCGTCTTCTTCTGGCTCTTCCGAGTCAGTCGAATCGAGCGCGATGTGGTGGAGCAGACTCTGCAGGGCCTCGCGATCGGCGCCAGAACGCGCTTCGAGACGCTCGATGCTCCGCGTCAGAAAGTCGACGTTGGCCCTCCGTCGTTTCGCGTCGGGGCTTTGGGCAGCGTCATCTTGCAGCATGCCGACGGCTCGGAGCAACGAGACCGCCGTGTCCGCGAGGCCAGCCCCCCGAAAGCCCTTCCCGGCCGTTTCGATCGCTTCGCTCAATCGGACCGCCGAGGCTTGGGCCCTGGCCGAAAGCGGCTCGATACCGCGCGCGTTCTTCAAGGCCCGAAGAAGGCTCATCCGATGCGCCTCGCCGTATTCGAGAATGTGGCGAAGGGACTGTGCTCCGAGGCCCCTGGGCGGTGTGTTCACGATCCGGCGAAGCGAGAGCTCATCGCGGGGATTCAAGGCCACGCGCATGTACGCAATGCCGTCTTTGATCTCCTTCCGGTCAAAAAACTTGGTTCCCCCAAAAACGCGATACGCAATCCCGGCGATGCGAAGCTCTTCTTCGAGCAGCTTGGCCTGCATGTTGGAACGGTAGAGCACCGCAATCTCGCGCGGGTCGGTGCCCTCTTTTAGGAGCTTGCGGATCTCGGAGGCCACGAACTTGGCTTCCTCCTGGGGCTCCGGAAGCACGCAGATTCGCACCGGCGGCCCAGCTTCGCGCACCGGTTTCAAGACCTTCGCGTAGGGCCGCGTGCTCGACTTTTCGATTGCGGCGTTGGCGACATTCAGAATCGAGGCCCGTGACCGATAATTCCGCTCGAGCTTGGTGACGACCGCGCCCGGGAAGTGCTGCTCGAAATCCAGAATGTTGTCGACGCAGGCGCCGCGCCAGCCATAGATCGACTGATCGTCATCTCCGACGACGCATACGTTTCGCCGTTCGTTGGCAAGCAGACAAACGAGGTCGAGCTGAGCGACGTTGGTGTCCTGAAACTCGTCGACGAGGATGTGGGCGAATCGTCCACGCCATTTGCTCCGAATCCCGGGTCGTCTTCGGAGGAGCGCGACCGGCTTGACGACCAGGTCGTCGAAGTCGACCGCGTGCATGTGCTCGAGCGTCGACTCGTAGGCGGCGTAGATGCTGGCGGCCGCCTGGTCATACTCGTCGTTCTTGGCCCTCAACTTCGCGGGCTCGCGCATCGCGTTCTTCCAAAGCGAGATTCGGGAGAGGATCGCCTGCGCGTCGAGCTGTCGATCGGCTTTGGCTTCGGTGCGAAGAAGCTCCCGGACCACGCCGAGGCTGTCGCCTTGATCGAAGATCGTGAAGCGCGAGCCGAGGCCAAGCGCCTTGGCCTCCTGACGAACGAAGCGCACACCGAAGCTGTGAAACGTCGACAGCCAAATCCCGTTCGCCCTCTCGCGCCCGATCATGTCGCCGAGGCGCTCGCGCATCTCGTTGGCCGCCTTGTTGGTGAAGGTCACAGCCAGGATCGCGTCCGCCGGAACCCCGCTCTCGAGCAGCCGCGCAATCCGGGCGGTGATGACCCGAGTCTTTCCCGATCCAGCGCCAGCCAAAACCAACAGCGGCCCCTCATCGTGCTCCACCGCGGCGCGTTGCTGTGCATTGAGTCGCAAGGTTGCCCGAGGTAGCCCGGCCCGTGGATTCGTTCAAGGCAAGGCGACTCAGCATTCTGATTTGCCATGCCACCCTGAGACAATGGTAGAAATGGCTCCATGCCCGAGGAAATCGAACGAAAGTTTCTCGTCATTGGAGATGGCTGGCAGGAAGCGGCAGTGGGGACACGGTTCCGGCAAGGGTTCCTGTCGACGGAGCCGGAGCGTACGGTAAGAGTACGCATCGCCGGGGCTCGTGGGTCCATTACTGTGAAAGGCAAGAGCGTTGGGGCGAAGCGCGAGGAGTTTGAGTACGAGATCCCGTTGCAAGATGCCGAGCGCATGCTGGATGGTCTATGCAAGCGCCCGTTCATCGAAAAGGTTCGCTATACGCTCTCGGTAGGGCGTCACGTCTGGGAAATCGATGTCTTCGAGGGCGAGAACGCCGGGCTGGTCGTCGCCGAAGTCGAGCTCGAGAGCGAAGATGAAGCGTTTGAAAGACCCGACTGGGCCGGTGAAGAAGTCACCGACGATCCGCGCTACTTCAACTCCAATCTGGTCGCAAAGCCGTTCCGAGCCTGGTAGCTGTAATCGGGCATACAGTGCCATCGCAATGCACGTCTGTTTGTTTGGCAGCATCGGACAACACGTATCCTGAATGCTACGGTTTCGACCATGCAGCTCCCACCATGTGGCTTATATCGAACGAACGGACCGATCGGCTCTGTTGAACAGGGACGTCTCGTGTATTTCCACAACCACGGAAATCCTGGGCCGGGCCTCTACCGTCCGAAGGAGTGGCGCTTCAATCGCGCGCAGTTCGAGGAGAACGGGCAGATGCTGGACGACCCGGGTCTGGTCCGGTTCTTGGAGCCACTCCCGCCCGAAGGTTTCTATCGCGTGGCCGATTCGTTTCATTGCTGTGAAAAGCAGTGCCGGCTCTTCGAGCAGGACGCCCTGCTGCAGCTCGGATACAACGCCGACGCCGAACCCATTCTCTTCGTCCCTGAGCTGGTCGATTCGATGTTCGCCATACCCGCGAAGGGTTGGAAAACGACGCCCGAAGTGTTCAGCAAAATGCAAGGCTTGCGGGTGCCAGTGACCAAACGCGACACGCTACCGCCGCAATAGTTCCTGAAATTGAACTAGAGGCTGTCGCGAGGCGGCCTTCCTGCGCTAGAGTCCCGGCATGGGTAGGACGATAGGAATTCTAACGGGCGGCGGCGATGTCCCTGGTCTCAACCCGGCCATCCGCGCCGTAACGCTTCGCGCCATTCGGGAAGGTCATCGCGTCATCGGGATTCGCAGGGGCTGGGGTGG
>CAMYJN010000263.1 GCA_947258625.1 uncultured Polyangiaceae bacterium
TCTCGATCTCGGGGGAGCTCCGTGGCATGGCGGTGACGCGATCTGAGGTCTGGGGCTGTTCTTGTGCCAACGCTAGTGGAGGTACGCGACGCTCTAAGCGACCGCGGCTCTACTGCGGCCACGGCGGCGGCGGCAGGACGAACGGGAAAAAGCGCGTCAAACGGGTGGTGCGAGGGCAGGGTTCTGCCCGGCCCGGATGTCTTCCATGCGTTGATGCGCAGTCTCACGCCAGCCGTCATCCGACAAGATGTAGAATGTACCGGAGCGGATCGCTGCGATGACCCGATCCGCCATCACCGACGGATCGATCGCGGTTTGAATGCTCTCGTTGATGCTGTCGAGGACGAGCTGCCGAGCGTCCGATTCGACGATGTCGCCGGGCTTCGAATACTCGGCCGGCCGGTTTCGCTCGCAGGTTCCGATGCCGGTCTTGATCAGCTCCGGGCACAGCACGGACACTTTGACCTTGTCGGAGGTGACCTCGAGCTCGTGGTACAGCGATTCGCTGAGCGCTAGCACGGCGTGCTTCGTCATGTGGTAGATGCCGGCATACGGCATCGCGCAGAGCGCGGCCATCGACGCGGTGTTGACCAGATGACACTCCGTGTCCTGCTCCAGCATGATGGGAATGAACGTCCTGATTCCGTGGATCACGCCCCAGATGTTGACGTCCATCAACCACTGGTAGTCGGCCAAGCTCTCTTCCCAAAGCAAGCCGCCCGCAAATACGCCTGCGTTGTTGCAGACCACGTGCACGCTGCCGAACTTGCTGCGGGCGCGCTCTGCAAGCGCGGTGACGTCGGCCGCCTTCGAGACATCCGTCACCACGCCGATGGCCTCGGCGCCGGTGGCGGTGATTCGCCCGACCGCTGAGTCGAGCGCCGCCTCTTCGATGTCCGCGAGGACCACCCGCATGCCCTCACGTGCGAAGCGCTCTGCCAAGGCGAACCCGATGCCGCTCGCCGCACCGGTGACTACTGCTGTTTTACCTGAGAAGGACTCCATGACTTGCTCTCCCTAGACTCGTACGTTTGGGCTTCGCGACCCGCGACCACGTTGAAATCATCGAGCCCGATCTTGGCCTGAAGCTCGACCCACAGTTTGAAGTTGCCAGGGAAAAGGAAGGGCGCGTGCCCCTCCGCGTTCGTGTAGTAGCTGTTGCAGCTCGGCGACCCCCACGAAAACTTTCCGATCTGGGTTTTCATCCAGGCGAAGTATTCATCGGTAACGTTCTGACGAACATCGATCGCCTTGATTCGCGCTTCTGACATCTCTGACAGCAAGCGAACGATGGTCTCGACGTTGAGCTCCGCTGTTTTAAAGTAGGGCACGTTCAAGACGAGCCCGTTCGGGCCCACGGCAAAGAAGTAGTTGGGGAAGCCCGGCGTGGCGATCCCTTTGTACGCTTTAGGCGCGCTCCCCATCGCCTCCGCCAAGCGCTTGCCGGTCGATCCGACGACCTCGATGCGGTCGAAGTCGAGAATCCGGTAACCGGTACAGTAGATGATGACGTCGGCCGGGATCTTCCGCCCATCCGTGGTTACAAGCCCATCTTCGGTGACCTCCCGTAGCCCAGACGGAACGAGCTCGACGTTGTCCTTGGTGAGCGCAGGGTAGAAGTCGTCGGAGATGAGACCGCGCTTGCACTGGTATCGGGTGTCGGGAGTGAGGTGACCTCGGAGGACCGGATCTTCGATGGTGCGTTGCAGGTACCTGCGTGCGAACCATTCGAACTGGCTCATCCGCCGATGGCCAATCGTGGCGGCATGCTCGACCTGGCCCATCAGAAACCCTTGCACCCGTCGCGTGAGCTGGATCAGCCAAGGAAACCGGCGCATGCGACGCCGCTCGGCATCGCTGTAGAACCTCCGATTGCGCGGCATAATCCAGTTCGGAGAGCGCTGCAGGACGGTGAGGTGCTCGGCGACTTCGGCGACCTCGGGCACGATCTGCACGGCGCTGGCAGCGGACCCGACGACGGCCACGCGCTTGCCTGCGAGATCGACATCGTGATTCCAGCGCGCGGAATGCCAGCTCGCCCCGCCAAACACTTCGCGGCCCGGGACGTCCGGATACAACGGGGTGTGCTGGTTGCCCATCGCGTTCACGAGAACGTCGAATTGGAAGGTCTCACCCGTTTGCGAGCGTACCAACCAATGTGAGTCGTCCTGCCAGCGGGCCGATTCGATGACGGTGTTGAACCGCGTGTGGGGCTCGAGGCCGAAGTCTGCCCAACACTTGGCGAGGTAGCCTTGGATCTCTGCGCGCTCGACGAAGTTCGCCGACCAATCTGGGTTCGACGCGTAGGAAAACGAATACGAATGGGCCCAGACGTCGCATGCCAGCCCCGGATAGGACTGCACGCGCCAGGTGCCGCCCGGTGCGTCCATGGCTTCGAGGATCGTGAAATCGGTGAAGCCGCGCTCTAGGAGCGCGCGTCCGCAGGCGATGCCGGAGGGACCCGCACCAATGATGCCGATTCGGGGCGGTTCGACCGTCACGGGCCGACCTTCACGCCGACATCGGGACCGCGCCCGCCCGTTGCCGCCAACCCGAGCGCATCGTGGGCTTCGACAAACTTCAACACGTCGGCCTTCAGCTCCGCGTAGCGAGGCCGCCAGGGCATGCTGAAGAATCCGTGGATCTCGCCAGGGTAGATCTTGCTCGAAACCGTGCCGGAGCCCGCCGCAAGCCGCGAGGCACAGAGCCGCGTGGACTCGCAGAGCCTGTCGTTTTCTCCGGCGATGAGGAAGCTTGGCGGGTGGCTTTCGAAGTCGAGATCCATAGGCGTGATGGCGAGATCGGGCCCGACTTGCTCTTCAAAGGCCGCAAGGCCAGCGTAACATTCCAGCATCAGATCCGCACCCGGAAAGCCCGTTCGGAGGAAGCTCAGTCGATCGAGAATCCCGTACAGCGACACCGCGCTCAGGCATCGCAGCGGAGCATCGGCAGTGGGGTCACCGTTGAGGTCCGCGATGAAATGTGGATTGTGGCAGAGTATGCCGAGCATCATCGCGAGATTGCCACCGGCAGAGTCTCCCACGAGGTGCGCGGCGTCGAAGCCCGGATGCTCGCGTCGAATCCAACGCAGCGCGTCGAGCAGTGAAAGGAGAATCCCGGGGTGGGGATTCTCGGGTGCGACGGGGTACTCGAGGTTGAAGACCGGGTGGCCCGCCTGGGCAAAGACGAGCAACTGCCGCGTGTAGAGCTCTTTGTTGCCGATGATCCAACCACCGCCATGGATGAAGACGACGGGCGCGCGTTCCGGAGTGCCCGCCTTGCGAGGGATGTGCTCGAGCGTCTCCGCGGGGTCGGCTCCATAGCGATGATGCGACACCTCTTCGGACCAGGACGGGGAAGGCCGCAGTCTGTTCAGCAGCACGAAGAACGCCATGATCAGCCGTGCGACGAGGAGCCCGATCCGACGCTTCAGACCAAGAGGCGTGGGTGAAAGAGAACGGGCCATAGGCGATGGGCGGACTGACTAGCATGAGATTTGCGTTTGGCGCAACGGTGCGTTCGTTTGCCGAGCGGCGGCGCGAGCCATGCGACATAGGGAGCCGTGTACCAATCTCCGCCCAGATCCGACCTTCTCCTGGGCGCGACCTCAGTACCCGCCTCCGCGTTTGAACCTCTGCCAAGCCCTGCAGGGTTTCCCATACCGCTCGTCGATGTAGCGAAGCCCCCAGGCGATTTGCGGCCAAGGGTTGGTTCGGTGATCGACCCCGTAGGCCTTTCCCCAATCGCTCATCTTGTTGCACGGGTAGGCCTGAGGGATGCCGCACGCGCCGGTTCGCTTGTTCCGTGCGCGGTGATTCCAATGGCTCTCGGCCTGCCACAGGTCATCGAGGCACTGAAGCTGCGTCGCGTTGTCCCAACGGTTGTATTCGTTGCGAATCAACTCTCGCGCAATCGCCTTGTTCTGTGCGGGCGTGTTGCTCGACGCCTGCACCACAGATGAAGTGCTCAAGCCCCGGCCTCCGCACGCGACGACAGCCATGACGACCAAGCACAGACAGATGCCAAGACCCGCTCCAGAAGCCAACCGATCTTCCATTCGGCGCAGATCCTAGCGACGTTGCCCACCGCTCGGCAAGCTGCACGGCGATTCGGTTGTGTTGCCGTCCCGAGCAGCGGTAGATTACTCGACGAAATGGAAGCCGCGCTTATCGGCCACCGGGTTGGAGACCTTGTGTGACGTTTTGGCTTATTGGCCAACCTCGGTCGATCTTCTTCTTTGGTCATGACGGACACACTGCCGCGTGTACTCAAGTTCTAGATCTTCCCGTCGACGCAGCGTAGAGCCGAGCCGCTCGTTTCGGGCTACTATTGGCTCGTTGGCGAACAGACCTAAATTCACGATCGGTCAGGTGGTTCACCACGCGCTGTTCGGCTATCGCGGAGTCGTCGTGGACATCGATCTGACTTTCTCGCTGAGCGAGCAGTGGTACGACCAAGTGGCCAAAAGCCGGCCGCCGAAAGACGCTCCCTGGTACCGCGTCTTGGTTGGGGGCGCAGGGCATGAAACCTACGTGGCAGAGAGGAACCTCGAAGAAGACACCGAAGGCACGGCAATCGAGCATCCACGTCTGGCTGAATTCTTCGACGCTTTCGAGAACGGCCACTACGTGCGACGTCGGTCGCTGAACTAGCGCGCGCAAGCCGCTCCGTCCCGAAGATCGGCCAAGCGGTTGCAGATCTTGTCCTCCGGAGCGCTGCCTCTATGATTCGCGCTGTTTTTGACTACAATGGCTTTCGCGATGGAAGGAGCGTGCTC
>CAMYJN010000264.1 GCA_947258625.1 uncultured Polyangiaceae bacterium
TATGCGCTCGAGCAGATGAATCGGGACGCGATGCGACATGTATTCGACGTAAACCTGCTCTCGGGAATGCAACTGATCGCGGAGCTCACACCGACGATGCGCGACCAGGGCGGCGGACGGATCATCAACATCAGCTCGCTTTCGCGATATGTAGGCGCACCGCTCGCGTCGGCATACGCAGCGACCAAAGGTGGCATGGAAGCCATGACGGCTTGCATGCGGCTCGAGCTCTCGCCCTGGAATATCAAGCTGAGCGTGATCGTGCCAGGTTTCGTCGATACCCCGACCTTCGACAAGGCTCGGGCGGCTGGGCAACATCTTCGCAATGATCCGGACAACCCCTACCGGCAGCTGACGGAGGACTTGGATGCCTTTGCGACCGAGCAGCTCAAGAGCGCCGTTTCTCCCGAGGAGGTCGGCAAGGCGGTGGTCCGAGCAGCCACGGCTCAGTCCCCCAAAACGCGATACTTCGTCCCGAAATCCGCGCGCACCGCAGCCCGCATGTTCGGCGCCCTACCCGATCTCATGGCCGACAGACTCTTGCTCAAGATGTACAAGTGGGGCCCATGGGCATGAGCACGACAGCAGCAAGCGAAAGCCCGAAGCGAACCTTCGTCACCGGCGCAGGCAAAGGCATCGGCGCCGCCATCGTGCGGCTTTGCGTCGAGGCCGGCCACCGTGTGATCGCGTCCGACATCGACGTCGAAGCGCTTTCGCGGCTGCGTGAAGGGCTCCCCGGTATCGAGACGGCCGTCCTCGACGTCCGCGATCTCGCCGCCTGGACGAAAGTCGTCGACGACGCCGAAAAGCAAGGAGGTCCAATCGACGTCCTGATCAACAATGCAGGGGTCTGTCTGCCAGGGCCGTGTGACCAGGTGTCGGCCGAGGATGACCGCCTGACGGTCGAAGTGAACCTCATCGGTGTGATGAATGGCGTGCGCACTCTCCTGCCGCGATTCCTCGCGCGCCAACGCGGACATGTCATCAACGTGGCCAGCATGGCAGCGTTCGCGCCGGCTCCCGAGCTTGCGGCTTACTGTGCGACCAAGCACGCCGTGCGGGCCTATACGCACAGCTGCGCGCTCGATCATCGGCATGCTCCGATCAACTGGACGGTGGTGTGCCCAAACGCCGTAGAAACGCCGATGTTGGAGAGCATGCGTAGGCGCCGCGCCGGGGTCGTCGTGTTCACCGAGAAACCAATTCCGCCGGCGAAAGTCGCAGCCGCCATCGTCGACGCTATCCGAGAGCCACGCAGCGAAATTTTGGTGCCCAATGCGCGCGGCAAGTTGCTCCGCTTCATTGGCCTCTTTCCGGACCTGCTTTCTCGCGGAATGGACAGCGCCGAGCGCCGTGGGCGGCAAGCGCTCGAGGACTAAGAGACGGACTCCGCGTCGTCTGCAGGCTTTGAAACACCAAGCGGCCCGAGCTTCCGGACGATCTGCGTCCTGGTGTTCACTCCGAGCTTGTGCATGGCCGACTTCAGCAAGACGGAGACGCGCCCCGGCGAAAGACCAATGCGATAGGCGATGAGCTTGTTGGTCTCGCCCAAGAGTACGTACGTGACGACCTGGCGCTCCTGCTCGGTCAACCCCCGGGGGTCGCGAAGGTCCGGAGGGTTCGGTATCGCGAGAAAGAATCGGCGTCCGTCCGAGTCGAACCAGTCGACCAAGCTCCAGCGACCATTGACCAGTGCCTTCCAGGTTTCGAGGGCTTCACGCGGATCGGCTTCGCGGAGCTCGCCGCGCGCTCGATCGACCACGCGCGAAGCTTGGCGGAGGAGACTGGCGACGCTCGCCTCTTTCGCCGGGCCGACGGCGTCGACCACACGAAAGCCATTGACATCAAACACCGCCTCGGCGTCGTGGGGAAGCCCTGTTGCACCGATTTGAGTGTGCGCGCCCCTCTCGGACAGAGCTAAGCGAAGTCGATATGCAGAAGCGATGTGGGCGCCAAGCATCTGCCAGCGTTCTTGTGAGCGTTTGCTGAGCCGCGTCACACGTGGCAGCGGCGCGCTCATGTGAACGCCTACACCGTTGGGGTCGACCGCGAGGATTCCGAGCAAATCCGAGTAGCCGAGCTTCTCGAGGAACGCCTGCGCCACCTCGGGATGGCCATCGAGCAGCTGAGTCCAAGTGCCCGCATAGCCTGGGGGCACAGCCGCCTCGATCAATTCGGGTGAGATGAGGCGCCTGGCGGAATCAAAGCGCTCGGGAAAATCTGCGGGAAGCGACCTCGTATGCATGTAGCGAACCACGGCATCCGCGCCGCCACCGCCCGGGGCCGGACGGATGAAGCCAAAACCGAAGAGCCCGAGGCCGTGATCCAAAATCGGCTCTGCTGTCTCGACGAGCTGGGCAAGCCAGTCGGCATCCGAACGTCGAAGATCGTAAGCCGCTTCGATCAGATCGATCGCACGTGAGGTGACGTTGTCCACGGGGCTGGACAGAGTCTGCCCAGCTCTCTCGAGAACTGCCACAAGTAATCCTTCAGGCCGCTGAGTTGAGCAGATTTTGCCGTGATTTGGAGGCAGCACGGCCTGACCGCCATCGCTCGCTAGGCCGCCCACTCGCCATTGGTGAACGTCGGAACGCCGAGAGGCCCGACTTTCTGAACCAGCTGCGCCTTGCTCTTCGCACCGAGCTTGTGCATCGCGGACTTCAGCAGGACCGAAACCCGCCCCTGCGACAGTCCGAGACGATAGGCGATGAGCTTGTTCGTATCGCCCAAAAGAACGAACGTGACGACCTGGCATTCCTGCGCGCTCAGCCCGCGCGGGTCAAATACCTTCGGCGGATTGGGCCTGGCAAGCACGAACCGCCGACCATCGCTGTCAAACCAGTCCACCACGCTCCAACGCCCGCGGACGAGCGCCTTCCAGGTTTCCAGTGCTTTGCTGGGGTCATCCCGACGTAGCTTGCCGCGCGCTTTGTCGACCCGCCGCGCCGCCTTGCGCAAGATCTGGGCGGCGTTGCGATCCTTCACGGGCCCGATGGCTTCGATGATCCGGAAATCGTTCGCGTCGAGCACAGCCTCGGCGCCGTACGGAAGCTCATGAGCATCGTCATCCACGTCGCTTTCACTTCGAATCAATGCGCGACGAAGACGATAGGCGGAGGCGATGTGGGCACCGAGCATCTGCCAGCGCTCACGCGACTTGCTGCTGAGCTGCATCGCCTCTCGGAGCGGAGCGCTGATGTCGACTCCGACGCCGTCCGGGTCGATCGCGGTAATGCCAAACAGGTCCACGTAGCCGAGCTCTTCGAGAAGAGCACGGAGCTCCTCGGGGTGGTCTCGTGCAATTTCGCTCCAGGTGCCGGCGTAGCCTGGCGGCGTGACCGCTCGTACGAACTCAGGCGACAGCGCTTGGCTGGCAGCGAGGAATCGCCCTGGGAAATCGGGCGACAGCGAGCGGAGCTGCATGTCCTGAATGACCGCATCTCGACCCCCGCTGCCCTCGGGCCGAACGAACGCAAAGCCGAACATGCCCAGGCCGTGGTCGATCATCGGCGCTGCAGTGTCCATCACGCCGGAAAGCCAGTCGGAGTCCGACGTGTGGAGGTCGTAGGCGACTTCGATCAGATCGATCGCCTCTGAGGTAACGGGATCCATGGCCGTGCGTCACTCTGGCAGAGCCCTATGCAACCTTCCATACGTATTTGTTCACCCCGCACCACGCAGATCAAATGCGCGCATCACGGCACGCAGCACGTCTCGCCTCACGACCACGCCAACGACCCGGTTATCTTCGATGACCGGATACCGCCTGCGCTTCGTCTCGATGAAGAGCGTTGCTACGTCGAGCAAGCTGTCGTCCGCATTGACCGCTTCGACGTCACGGCTCATGTAGTCCCCGACGCACCCTCCGCGCTCCCCGTGATAGCCTGCCACCAGAGCTGCCCGCAAGAAGTCACGTTCGGTGAGAAGGCCAACTAGGTTTCCGCGCGCGTCGACTACGGGCGCTCCCGTAATATGTCGGTCGACCAAGGTGGACACCGCGTCGAGCAGATCGGTGTCGCTCGTGAAGACCACCGGCTTGGTGACCATGATGTCTCGGACTCGCATTCCTTTGACCGGGTTCATGCGGCTCGTTTCCTCGGACATTCACCGCTTGCGGCGCGGCCGCAGGCTCCACACCCTGTTCCGTCGGGGTTGTTGAGCCCGCCGCATGTGCCACGAATGCCGCCCCGACCGGCAAGCAGCCCGGCGCTCAAGCCGCTGAGGGCAAGCGCGAACACGAAGAAGCTGAGCACGTAGGTCATCTCCTCAACTCCCAAAATCGTCGAACATGACGCTCTCCTCGGGAACACCGAGATCCCGAAGCATCCCTTGAACCGCAGAAATCATCAAGGGCGGACCGCACATGTAGTATTCGCAGTCCTCGGGCGCTTTGTGGTCCCGGAGGTGCATATCGTACGCCACCTGGTGAATGAAGCCCGTCGGACCTTCCCATCGGTCGTCGGGTCTCGGCTCTGAAAGAGCCACCACGTAGGTGAAGTTCGGGTGCTCGTCGGCCAGGCGCTGGAACTCTTCGTGGTAGAAGAGGTCGCGCTTGCTTCGAACGCCGAACCAGAACGAAATCTTGCGCTTGGTCTTGAGGCGTTTGAGCTGATCGAAGATGTGCGACCGAAGTGGCGCCATGCCGGTGCCCCCACCAATGAACACCATCTCGTTCCCGGTCTCCCGCGCGAAGAACTCTCCGTACGGCCCGGCGATCGTGACTTTGTCTCCGGGCTTCAAGCTGAACAGGTAGGACGAAACGATGCCCGGCGGCA
>CAMYJN010000265.1 GCA_947258625.1 uncultured Polyangiaceae bacterium
GCGAACACCATGCCCGGGTCTCGGACAGGGGCGGCGGATGTTGCTTGGAAACTTTCTCGTCGGTTGGGGCTGAGCGGAGCGCGCGAGGCGGTGGGCTGTTCCAGGTGAGCCCAGAGCGAGACGGGTTAATAATTACGTATGGACGGGCGCGCGGGGCGCCCCCTAGATTAGGGATCCACCTCCTAAGGAACCCCTTTGAGATGGCCTCGTTGAGCAAGCGCGTCGTGATTCACGCGGCGCCCAACCGTGTTTTTTCCTCTGTGACCGAACCCTCGAAAACTAGCCAAATGTCGCTCAGCCGCGCCCAAGGGCCATGGTCCTTGTGCTTCGGGAAAAGAATTGCGTATAGACGGCGCTGGTCTAGGCTCCACTGATGACATATCGGCTCCCAACCTAAGCGCCGCGGCGAATGGCCTCTTGGAAGAACAGCATCGTAATCCACGCGCCCGCAGACAAAGTGTTTGCGTATGTGGACGAGCCTATGGGGCTTCCCACGTGGATACCGAACATGGTTGAGGTTCGCAACGTGATCGGGACCGGCGCCGGGCAGCAGTTCGAGTGGACGTTCAAAATCGCAGGGCTCTTACTTCGTGGACAGACTGTCGTCGTCGAGCATGTTCCGAGCAAGCATGTGGCGCATCAGGTCATCGGAACCGTCGACGCCCTACTGGACCATTTCGTCGAACACGACGAGGAAGGGACTGTGCTGGCCATCGAGGTCACCTACACCGTTCCGGTCCCCGTACTGGGCAGGCTGGCGGAGCACATCGCCATAAAGCAGATCGGACGGCAGTTCGACGCGGGTCTCGAGAACATCAAAGACTTGATGGAAGCCTAGGTGAGTCAGCTCTCCGTGCGCACGGTTCGACGGCGCTGCGTCGCGCGAAGGCGGAGCAGAGCTGACGCGGTCCTGGGGACTCCCGGCGCTCGATAACGATTGTTGACTTTTTCTATCGGGAATATAATTGCGTATAGACAACGATGGTCTTGGCTGCATTGATGTCGTATCGGCTCCCAAGCTAGGCGCTCAGGCAATTGGCCACCTGGAAGAACAGCATCGTAATCGAAGCCGCCGCGGACAAAGTGTTCGCGTATGTGGACGAGCCCATGAACTATCCCACGTGGCTGCCGAACATGGTGGAAGTTCGCAATGTGATCGGGACCGGCATCGGGCAGCAGTACGAGTGGACGTTCAAGATGGGCGGGCTGCTGCATCGGGGGCAAACGGTTATCGTCGAGTACGTTCCGAACAAGAGTGCGTCGCATCAGATCATCGGAAACATCCACGCCCTTTGGGAATATGACGTCGGACCCCAAGAAGAAGGGATGGTGCTGACCATCGGCGTCGATTACAGCGTCCCGATCCCGGTGCTGGGCAGGCTGGCGGAGCACATCGTCGTGAGGGAGCTCGGGCGGCAGTTCGACGTGGGTCTCGAGAACGTCAAAGACGTGATGGAAGCCTAGGCGAGTCAATCCTTCGCGCGCACCTGCACAGTCGTCGGGCGGTCCTCAGGCATCGGGAGGATCGCGTTCCAACCGGGTGGCAAGATCGGCTGGCTGAACTGAAAAAGGTAGCGGGCGTCGGCGGGTGAGAGGTTGATGCAGCCGTGGCTTCGACGGCGGCCGAAGTCGTTGTGCCAGAACGCGGCGTGGAAGCCGTAGCTGCCTTTGAAGAACTGCACCCAGGGTACATCCTGGATCGAGTAGTTCTTGTCGACGTCGGTGCGCTCGATGTCGTCCATGTCGGAGTATTCGAGCTTGGCCCAGATCTGGAACACACCAATGGGGGTTTCGGATTGCTTGCTGTTGCGGCCGGTTGAAACCAGGGTAGCGAAGATCGGCCGCGGGCCTTCGTAGGCGACGAGGATTTGCTGGTCGATGTCGATGTCGAGCCAACGGTCGGTCGGGGCCACGCCCTCCGGGGCTTCGACGAGCGAGGCGCGGGCGAGGTCGACCGTGCGAATCCACCCTCCCCCGGCGAGCTTGTTCCAAGCGCCTTTGCTCGATTGGATATGGACGGCGGTGTGGCGGTCGAGCCGTTTGCGAACCCGGCCGTTGGGCTTGTCGTAAAGCTTGGCAGGCCTGGGCGAAACCCAGGCAACGTCGAGGGGCTCGCCGTGGCGGAGCTTCACGCCGGTGAACGCGCTCCCGTCGACGAAGTGAACCGAGCCGCGTTCGATCCAGAGGTAGCGGCGGGTGCGGATGAACTCGACGCCCTCGTACACCTGCTCGCCGGTAATCACGATTCCGTAGCCCTTGCCGAGCGCTTCGCTGTAATCGCTTCGGAAGTAGTCGCTCGGGTGCGCGTAGGCGCGGGTGCCGTCGAAGCGTACGAAGGCGTAGCGCTGAGGCAGGCGCGAGCTCGGGCCGGCGAGCTCGTCGCGCTTGGGGCCGGGAGGCTCGGGCGATGGCTGCACGTGGCCTTCGCAAATGAAGAGCTGGTCGCTGGTCTCGTACCAAACTCCGGTCGAGCAACCCTCGCCGAACACCCTTCGCGTGAAGCCGAGGCGCGTGCCGGCGCCCACGGTCCCGCGGCGACGTGATTGGCCATCGGGCGCGAGCATCACAGGGGCGCCGTCGTTCACGACTTCGATCGACTTGGCCCAGGACGGCGCGGGGGAGGCTGTCTTTGCAGCAAACGCGTCGGCCGCAGCCCATTGCGGCCAGCCGACCAAAAGCGCTGCGAGCACCAGAACTGCGGCCCCACCCATCGCTTCCATCATAGGCGGGAGCGACGCCGATCGCTCAATCTTCGTCGCCGGGGTCGCTCGTTTCACCGCGCAGGCCATAGCGCTTGGCGAGCTCGCGGAGGTGGTAGCGGGTAAGTCCGGCGGCTCGCGCGCTTCGGCTGATGTTGTCGCCGTGCTTGTCGAGCACGGCCTTGAGGTACTGCGCTTCGAAGGCATCGACGATTCGCTGCTTGGCGTCTTTGAAGGGGATGTCGTTGTCGACGAACTGCTCGGCGGTGCCGCCGGGAAACACCATCGGCGGCGTTTTCTGCGAAGCCGGCATGAGGTCGTGCATGCCGAGCTCGGTTCCATCGGCAAGGGAGACGGCGCGTTCGATGGTGTTCTTGAGCTCGCGGACGTTTCCCGGCCAAGGGTAGGCCTGGAGCTTCGTCATCGCGTCATCGGTGATCGAGAAGCTCGCGCCCTCTCGCGGGCCGCGCTTTGCGGACTCTTCGAGAAACTGGCCGGCGAGCGCCGGGATGTCTTCGGCGCGTTCGCGGAGCGCGGGCAGGTCGACCTGAACGACGGTCAAACGGTAGTAGAGGTCTTCGCGAAACGTGCCTTCGTTGACCATCTGGCGGAGGTCGCGATTGGTGGCGGCCACGACGCGCACGTCGACCGGAATCATCCGTGTCCCACCGACGCGTTGAACTTCGCGCGTCTCGAGCACGCGCAGAAGCTTCGGCTGAAGGCTGATGTCGAGCTCGCCGATTTCGTCGAGGAACAGGGTGCCGCCGTCGGCCACTTCGAAGCAGCCGCGCTTCCGGTCGGCGGCGCCGGTGAACGAGCCGCGCTCGTGACCAAACAAAATGCTTTCGATGAGGTTGGCCGGGATCGCGCTGCAATCCTGAACGATGAGCGGGCGCTGCGCGCGCTTGGAAGCACGGTGAATGGCCCGGGCGACGAGCTCTTTGCCGGTACCGGTCTCGCCACGAACCAGGACGGTCAAGTCGCTTGCGGCGACCTTCTCGAGGACGGCGAAAATTTCGCGCATGCGGACGCCGTGGCCGATGAGGTCGTAGAACTTCTCGCGCCGGCTGAGGTCGATTTCGATGGTGCCCGGGCCGTGCTCGAAGCGGAGGACGGTGCGCCCGATGCGCAAGGGCATGCCCGGTTCGAGCCACGCCTCGCGCACCCGCACCCCTGCAACCCAAGTCCCGTTGGCCGAGCCGAGGTCGCGCAGCAAAAAGCCGTTCTCCTTGGCGATGATTTCGCAATGCGTGCCGCTCACCGCCGTGTCGTTGAGCGTCAGGTCGCAGATCACGCTCTCGCCGATGGTCATGCGTTCGCTGGCAATGTCGATGCGCTTGCCTTTTTCCGGCCCTTCTTCGACGACCAATCGGCTCTTGCGAAGCTTCCGCTTGGTGACTTTGCGGTCGACGAATTGCTTGGTGAGCGCCGCGTCGTCGTTCACTCGCCGTCCTTTCGAATCGCCCGAATGGCAGCCGCGTAGTCGTCCTGGTTGAAGACCGCGCTGCCCGCAACGATGACGTCGGCGCCCGCCTCGACGACTTGGCGCGCAGTGCCGGGCTTCACGCCGCCGTCGACTTCGAGGTCGATGTCGAAGCCGGACTCGTCAATCATGGCGCGAATCCGAGCGAGCTTGTCGAGGGCGGACGGGATGAAGCTCTGGCCGCCGAACCCGGGATTGACGCTCATGACGAGGATCAGGTCGACGTCGGGCAGGACGTATCGTAGGCAATCGGGAGGGGTATGGGGGTTGAACGACACGCCGGCGCGCTTTCCGAGAGCACGAATTTGCTGAAGCGTGCGGTGCAGGTGCGTGCTGGCCTCCGCGTGCACCGTAATCACGTCGGCGCCAGCCTCGGCAAACGACTGAACATACTTCTCTGGTTCGACGATCATGAGGTGAACATCCACCACGCTCTTTGTCGCAGCGCGGATGGCTTTGACCACCACGGGCCCGATTGTGATGTTCGGCACGAAACGGCCGTCCATGACATCGACGTGGATCCAGTCGGCGCCAGCCTCGTCGACGGCCTGGACTTCAGCCTGGAGGCGGCCGAAATCAGCCGAAAGCACGG
>CAMYJN010000266.1 GCA_947258625.1 uncultured Polyangiaceae bacterium
AACAGCACCAAATGGTCTACGCTGCCCTGGGCGAGCTGATGGCCGGGCCGGTCCACGCACTTGCGCTCAAGACCTACTCGCCCGAGAGTTGGGCTGAGGCAGAGGGTTAGACGATGGACGATACTTTGCGAGATCGAATTCAGGGCATCATCGAGGGCAACGACGTCGTGCTCTTCATGAAGGGCACCAAGCATTTTCCGCAGTGTGGGTTTTCCGCGACCGTGGTCGAGGTGCTGCGCCGCTCCGGTTCGGAGTTCGAGGATGTGAATGTGCTCGAAGATCCTTCCATCCGGCAGGGAATCAAGGAGTTCGCCAACTGGCCAACGATCCCGCAGCTTTACGTCCGGGGCAAGTTCGTCGGCGGCTGTGACATCATTCGCGAGATGTACGAGAAGGGTGAACTCGAGGCCCTGCTTTCTGCTAAAGAAAGCTGAGGGTTCAGCCACCCTCCTATGGTGGAACTGCTTGGTGGAAAGTACGAGGTCCTAGAGCTCGCCGGCGAAGGCGGCATGGCCAAGGTGTATCGCGGGCAGACGCACGGTGCCGCCGGCTTCACACGGCCTGTCGCGATCAAGCGCGTGTTGGCGCCGCTCAGTCAGAACCCCGAGTTTCTCAAGATGTTCGTCGAAGAAGCACGTGTCGTCTCTGAGCTCGATCACCCGAACATCGCGCAGATTCACGACTTCGATCGCGATCGCAGCGGCGAGTACTATCTCGTTCTCGAATGGGTCGAAGGCCTGACGCTTTCCGAATGGCGTCAAGGCTACAGGGCACACGGGAACCACACGCCTTGGAGCCTGACCGCCGCGATCGGCATCGAAGTCCTCGAAGCGCTTCACGCAGCGCATGCGCGCCTGGACGCAGAGGGAAGGCCCGCGCCGGTCTTTCATCGTGATGTCACCCCGCAGAACGTGATGTTGAGCAACTGCGGCGTCGTGAAGCTGACCGACTTCGGTCTGGCGCGCGCGATGGATCGCAGCTCGATTACCAAGCCCGGTTTCGTGAAGGGCAAGATTTCCTATCTGGCACCAGAGTTGACTTACGAAGCGGAACCAAGCGCGCAAACCGATGTGTTCAGCGTCGGCGTCGTGCTTTGGGAGATTCTCGCGGGTGAGAAGCTCTTCAAGGGAGAAGACCCGCTCACAGTCCTCGGTACGATCCGAGAGTCGGACACGCCTGACCTTTCGGAGTTTCGCGACGATCTGCCACAGCGCCTTCTCGAAATCATCAAAAAGGCCCTTCGCCGAAACCCGATCGAACGCTACGCCACGAGTCGGGAGATGGCGCGGGACCTCGCGATGCTTCTGCGCACGACCGACGAGGTCACCGACTCCCACGTGATCGCGCAGAGTGTACGGTGGGCCACCGCCCAATTCGAGCGCGCGCAGCTCAGCGAGCCACCGACGAAGCCCTTCGCCGCCCGGGACGCCCTGGCCGAGGCCGACTCGGCCGAAGAAACCATTCCCGACACCAGCATCCCCCTCACGCGGCGGAAATAGGCGCTACAAGAGATTGAACCCCAAGCCAGCCGCCACCGAAAGCGCGACGAAAGGCGGGGTCATCCCGATGACGGCAGCGATCATGTAGTCGCGGAAGGTCACGCCGGACATGGCCAGGGTGTAGTTCACCGGGGGGATCGCCCAAAGGAAGAGGCGGATGACGATCATCGAGCGAATGGGCTGCTGCTCCAGGCGGTCGAGTGGCTTTTGGAGAAACGGGCGCTTGATGTTCATGTCCTTGAGGGGCTGACCACCAATCGTGCGCACGATCAAGAACGAAACCGCCACCGAGGTCGTGGCTGCGATCACGGAGGCTAGAGAGCCCCACAGCGGACCGTAAGCAAGCCCCGACACCATAACAAACACGAAACCGGGGATATAGAGCAGCTGTCCCACGCAGAAGACCGCCACGAAAACCGCAAAGCCACCGACTCCTGCGACCCGCATCGATTCACGAATGCCGTCGACCGTGAGCTGGTCGCTGAAACCGGTTGCGCGCCCAATCAGGTAGACGCCGATCAGAAACGCAGCCAGAAGCGCGAGACGAACCCAGGTGTTGTTCACCGCCGGCAGTAAGCCACAGCACCGCCCGCAAGACCAGGCGCGAAGCCCCGTGGTCGATGCGAGCATCGACTTTACGGGGCCAGGAGCATATCGAGCGGATTACGGGTGACTCGATTCGACCCATCGAGCGAATTGATGTCGATGCGGCTCAGGTCGACGCGCGGCGAGAAGATCGCCGCGTGAAACGAGTCGACGACCCGCTGCGCGTAGCTCTCGGCCGTCTCGTCCTCTTGAAGCCCCGCTTCGCTGCAGCCCCAGGCCGCGCCGGTGCGGCCGAACAAGCAAATTCGTGCGCCGTCGATTTGGATACGAAGCCCGTTGCTCGAGCTCTCGAAACGGGGAGATCGCATCACCGCCCTCGCTAGAGTCCGGTCGATTTCAGCGTCTCCCGACTCCACCTCCGCGGGAAGCGCCCAGCCCAAACGACGGAACAAGCCCGGGTCGGTTCCGAGGACTTCTTCGTAGAGCGAGGTCGTTTCGCGTGGATCGGACAGCGCCTTCCCGAGGACCGCACGAACGCGTTCCCGGAGGAGCGCGTCTCCCGGCGGCAACTGGCGAAGCGCCCGCTTCGCGTGCTCGATCGCCTCGTCGTACTCACGCTGCGCCAACGACACCTCGGCGAGCACGGCGTCATAGTAGGGGGCCGCGCCCTGCCTCCGGTCTTCACGCCGCATCTCAGTGACCGCCGCCCTGACCACTCCGGGACCCAGCGCTCCGATCAACTCGCCCAACAGCCAAGCGGGCATCACTGCGCTGCGAGCGGTCCCGAGCGCAAAGGTCCCGACCAGTCGCGCTTCGTCGTCGAGGAAGCGAGCGACTTGCCGAGCGCTCATCCAGGCCTGGAACCGCAGCCAAAGCGCCTTGCCGTGCGCCCAGCAGCGCAAGTGAAAGGGCTTGGCCGTAGTCCGCTCCAGGGTCATCTCCGCCAACATCAAGCGCGCTTGGCGATCGAGCAGCGCGACGATGCTCCGATCTTGCTCGGGATCGCGGCTGTTGTGCGCACGTCGGTCCGGAAGCACGGCAGCCTTGTCTGTGATCCGCAGCGCTTCATCGGGCCGTCCCATCAGGAGAAGAAACGCCGCCAGCGATCGACGCGCTTCGTTGCGATCCGAGTCGCGCACGTGGGCCGGCCGCGTTGCGCGATGGCGTGGGACCTCTCGGAGCGCAGACAAGGCTTCGGCGAAGCGCCCTGCTCTCATGTAGAGGTCGGCTAGCTCGAGCCAGGGGTTCCCATACCAGGAAAGCCCGCCCTTCGATGCATCCATCAAGAGGCGCTCGGCTTCGTCGAAACGGAAAACCGACCTGGCCGCCTCGGCGAAGTTCCCGAGGTCGACCGCCGTCGCACTGCCGAAATGCGTGCGTCCGTATTCAACCGCGTCGGCGCAAACTTCGTAGGCCTTCTCGTCGTCGCCAGCCTCGTACTCGATGGCACAGAGGGCGTTTTTCGCGCGTTCGATTTGATACGGATCTCCGGTGGCCAATCCATCTTCGGCTGCGAGCCTCGCATTTTCGAAGTCCCGCTTCTTCATCAAGGGCCAGGCGAGCTCGGCCTTGAGCTGCGGCGTGTAAAGCTCGTTGTACCGGTACATGAATCCAAGCTGCTCGTCGTAGTGCTCGAGGTCGCCGTGCGCCCGGGTCAGCGCGACCAAGATCCTCGCGTGCCATCGCCAGGGCTGACTCGGCGTCGGCTGCACGCCTTCGGCCGCCTCGAAAAGTTCCAGGGCGCGGGCTTCGTGAAAAAGCGCCTTGGGGAAATTCGCCTCACCGTAGTGCTGCGCCATGCCGAGAACGAGGTGTGCAACGTAAGAGCTCGGGTGCTCTAGCAAATACTTCTCGGCTTCCTCGCGAGATCTCACATAACGCTCTCGTTCGATCAGCTCCCAAAGAGTGAGCTCTTCGACCTCGGCTTCTTCCCCTTCGAGCTGCAGCGGCGCCACCATATCGTCCGCGGCCGCCCAAGAAGGCGAGCCGACGGCGAAGCAAATCGCCGCCAGCAGCGCTGCCAGCATCACTTGCACGATGCGAGCTGACTCGGTGGCGGGCATCGTCAACCGCGACGCAGGCTTGCCCGCGCGAGCTTTTCGACTTCGACGGCCGTGGCCTCTTCGATGAGTGCGTCCACATCTTCCACGCCAGGCGAACACTCGAGTCGGTGTTTGAACACGTACGGCGCCAGCGCCGCGATATCTTCGGGGGAGACGAAATCCCTCCCGTGGATGACGGCACGAGCCTGCAGCGCAGGCAGCATCAGGACCAGCGCTCGGGTCGACGCTCCCTGAAGGACACGGGAATCGCTTCGGAGCAGGCGCGCCAGGTCGACCAAGGCTTCCTTCACGACAGGGGCGACGTGAACTGCGCCACGGGTCTGCCGCCGCGCCGCGAGAATTTCCCCGCGGGTCACGCCAGGGTGATCGCGCGCGACTTCGAGACTCGCTCGCGGATACTGGTCAAGCACCTCGAGCTCAGAGGCGCGGTCGATGTGCTTCATCTCGATTTTGAAAAGGAAACGGTCGAGCTGCGGCGTTGGAAGCGGGTAGGTGCCGGCCAAGTCGAGCGGATTCTGCGTTGCGATGACGAAAAACAGGTCGTCGAGCAAATACGACTGGTTGTCGACCGTGACTTGTTTCTCCGCCATCGCTTCGAGCATGGCCGCCTGCACTTTCGGGGAGGTACGGTTGATCTCGTCGGCCAGCAC
>CAMYJN010000267.1 GCA_947258625.1 uncultured Polyangiaceae bacterium
GGAGAGTGGACTCTCGCGCGTTTGGCGGTGTCGATTGACGGTTCTTTCTTGGAGCCGCGCCCCTCGGAGCCCTCATCGACGCGTCCGGACCGGACACCTGCGGCTTGGGAGCTGACGCGGCCCTAACGGCCCTGAGCTTCTGTTGAGAGGCAGGCGCGTAGGGTTCCAGACAATCCGTGATCGCGAGCAGGTACAGCATCCGCTGCGCCACCTTGGGGTCGCCGAACTGCTCAATGAGCGTTCCCGCCGACGCTGGCTCCGCGCGCATCAATTCGACGAACGCCACCTCGTTGGCCTGAAGCGCGAACCTCGCGAGGGGCGAGCCCGGTTTGATACGGTGAGCGTCCTCGCCGAGCTTTCGGATCACCCGCACCACGGCGTCCTTTGGAACATCCGTGCGAAGCGCATTGGCGATGAGCCCGAAGATGTCGACCGCGCCTCGGAGCGTGCCCTCGCTCTCGCCGACCAAGTCTGCTTCATAGAATGCATACGGGGCGGTTCGTCGGCTGAAGATGTGCAGCATGCCGTGTTCGAGATCGGAAGCCGGATCGATGAAACGGCCGATCGCGGGGATGCCAGACCGAAACAGGATGCGGTCTTGTCCCGGTCGCTCGTCATCGGGCCAGACCGCGAGGGTCCCGGAGAGCCCCTTCTTCTGAATGGACAGCAGTACATGGCCCAGTGGCGTGGCACCCAAGGTACCCTCTGCCACTGGCTCTGGGACAGACGACGTCAAAGCTTCGTGCTCCAAGGAACTATCAGGGTGCCATAGAGAGCGGGCCAGTGACACATCTATGCGGGCGCGATCCCGCCAAGAACGGGGAGTTTGCGCGCATCATCGCATCTCACCTGATACTCTCATCAGTCCGCCATGGTCCAGCTGGTGCCCTCGGGGCCGTCCAGCAGCTCCACCCCCAGCGCTGCGAGCTCGCCCCGAATCCGATCCGCTTCGCCGAAGTCTTCGGATTTTCTTGCTTCGGTTCGTTCTGCGATGCGCCGTTCGATCTTGGCGGCCTCCAAGCCGGACGCTTTGGCCCTTCGGTCACGGATTCGAAGAAGAATCAGTTCCGCCGCCTCGGCGCCAAGCCCAAGCTCCGCTTCCAACGCGCGGAACCCGGCCTTGGCCTGCTCCACGGAGCTGCGGGGCGCCTTTCCCTTTTTCCTCATGGCCTCATCGCAGAGCTCGTTCACGGCCTTGAGGAACTCAGCCAGCTTGGCCAGGGCGATCGGCATGTTGAGATCATCGTCCAACGACTCGCGCAGCGCTTCGCTGAAGCCTGCAATCTCCGTGGGGCTCAGCGCGTCGCTGTCGACCACGCGTTTCAGCGGAAGCCCTGCCAGCCGCTTCTTCGTCTTGTAGAGATACGCCACTCGCCGCTCGGCTTCCTCGAACTGGGGAAATCCGGTCACGTTGCCGGCCTCGTCGAGATTCCAGTCGAGGTTGAGTGGAGCCCGGTAGTGGACCGTCATCATGAAGTAACGGATCGCCTCGGGCTCGACGCGATCAAAGAGATCTCGCGCGGTGAAGAAATTGCCAAGGCTCTTGCTCATCTTCTCCTTGTCGACTTCGACGAATCCGTTGTGCATCCAGCAACGAGAGAACGGTTTGCCGGTAGCGGCCTCACTTTGGGCGATCTCGTTTTCGTGGTGCGGGAACACCAGATCGAGTCCTCCCCCGTGCAGGTCCAGCGTGTCGCCGAGGTGCTTCATCGACATCGCCGAGCACTCGATGTGCCAGCCGGGACGACCGCGCCCCCAAGGGCTCTCCCAACCCCAGGCATCGTCTTCGCTCTTCTTCCAAAGAGCGAAGTCCGCGGGATGCCGTTTGCGCGCGGTCTGTGCGTCGTCGAGCCGGTCGCTCGCGCCGACCTTCATTTTGCCGAGTTCACGGTGGCTGAGCTTGCCGTACTCGGGGAACGACTCGACCGAGAAATAAACGTCGCCATCCGCCAGGTAGGCGTGACCGCCGTCGATCAGCCGTTGCACCAAGGCAACGATGTCTTCGAGGTGCGTGCTGACGCGTGGCTCGATGTCTGGGTCGAGGTTGCCAAGCCGATGCATGTCCTCCGAATAGGCCTCCGCGAAACGCGTTGCGAGCTCGGTCGGCTCCGTGCCGGTTTCTGCGGCACGCTTGAGGATCTTGTCGTCGACATCGGTGATGTTGCGAACGTACGTGACCTTGATGCCATCACTGCGAAGGTGGCGCACCAGCACGTCGTAGACGACATAGCAACGAGCATGGCCCAGGTGAGCGTAGTCGTAGACGGTGGGGCCGCAGACGTAGACGCGGGCGTGGTTCGGGTCGGCGGGCTCGAAGGGCTCCTTTTGGCCGGTCAGGGTGTTGTAGAGGCGTACGTTCATAGCGGCGAAGTCTGAGCACTTTCCGGCCCAGAGGGCAAGGTTGCGTGGTTGACCCCGTTGTTACGCCCGCTAGAACTAGCAAATGCTCACGATCTACGAACAGGGCCAACCGGACTACGAAGACACTTTGGCGTCTTTGAGCCGACGCGGCGACGAAGATCTCGCCCGCGTCGAGCCCGACGTGCGCGCGATTCTCGATGCGGTTCGTGAGCGGGGCGACGAGGCGGTTCTGGAGTACACCGAACGCTTCGACCGCCGGCGCCCGCTGTCACTCGTGTTGAATCGCGACGCCTGGTTGAAGGAGGCGAGTGCGGTCGACCCCGCCATTCGCGAGGCCTTGGCTGCGGCAGGCGAGCGGATTCGACGCTACCACGAGCATCAGCGGGAGACGGGGTTTCGCTACGAAGAAGACGGCGTCGAGCTCGGTCAGCGGGTCAACCCCGTGGCCGCCGCGGCCGTGTACGCGCCGGGTGGCAAAGCCCGCTATCCGTCCACGGTTTTGATGACCGCGATTCCAGCGACCGTTGCAGGGGTCAAACGAATTGTGTTGATCACGCCTAATCCGACTCCGGAGATCCTAGCGGCTGCGGAGGTTGCCGGCGTGACCGAGGTCGTCGACGCGGGCGGCGCGCAAGCCATCGCGGCGGTCGCATACGGCACAGAGTCGATCCCCCGTGTCGACAAGGTCGTCGGTCCCGGCAACATCTACGTCGCCTGCGCAAAGCGGCTCGTATTCGGCGTCGTGGACATCGACTCGATCGCCGGCCCAAGTGAGATCCTGGTCGTGGCGGACGATGACGCGGATCCGGAGATCGTCGCCGCGGACCTCTTGTCGCAGGCAGAGCACGACGAGGCGGCCTATCCACTTGCGGTCGTTCTCTCACGCGCTCAGGCGGACGCGGTCGATGCCGCCCTCGAACGACAACTCGCAACCCTGCCGCGAAAAGCGATCGCCGAACAGTCCGTGCGCAACAACGGCTACTGCTTCATCGTCAACGACCTCGAAGAGGCGGGCCGAGTGGCAACCGCGCTTGCGGCCGAACACTTGAGCCTTGCCGTTGCAGATTCCGAAGCGATGCTCGGAAGAATCGGGGCCGCCGGCGCCATCTTCCTCGGCTATCACACGCCGGAAGCCGCAGGCGACTACGCGGCCGGGCCGAGTCACGTGCTGCCAACAGGTGGTGCCGTCCGTTTCGCGTCCCCGTTGGGCGTCTATGATTTCGTCGTCAGGTCGTCACTCATTCGCTACTCTCAGGCCGCGATCACTCGCCAAGCCGACCTCCTCGAGGGGCTTGCTCGGCTCGAGGGGTTGGAGGCGCATGCGCGCGCCGTGGCCCTCCGAAGATTGAAGTGACGGCGAGCCTTGCAGCCTCGGCGCTCGCCGAGTACCCATCGTGCGTGGGTCAAGCCGCGTTGGAGAAGCGACTCGCTCGCGAGATGGGGCAGTGCATTGCGGACTTCGGGCTGATTGCGCCCGGCGACCGCGTGATGGTCGCGATCAGCGGCGGCAAGGACAGCTACACCCTGCTGCACCTCTTGGACCGGGCGCGTCAACGAGCGCCAGTGCCGTTCGAGCTCATCGCGGTTCACCTCGATCAAGGCCAGCCTGGGTATGACGGGACTGCGCTCGAGGCCTGGTTGCTCGAGCGGGGCTACGCGCACGAAATCATCCGTAAGGACACCTATCAACTGGTGACGGAGCGAATTCCCGAGGGCCAGACCTACTGCAGCCTCTGCTCGCGATTTCGGCGAGGCATTCTCTACAACGCTGCCGAAAGCCTCGGCTGCAAGAAAATCGCGCTCGGACATCATCGAGACGACGCGATCGAAACCCTCATGCTGAACATGATGTTCAATGGGTCGCTGAGCGCGATGCCCGCGAAGCTCCTGAGCGACGACGGGCGCAATACGGTGATTCGTCCGCTGCTTTACTCCTCGGAGCGGGACATTGCGGCATACTCCAGGCACTTGGATTTCCCGATCATTCCCTGCAACCTCTGTGGCTCGCAGGAAAACCTTTGGCGACAGCAGGTCAAAGAGCTTCTTGACGACCTCGAAAAGCGCGCCCCCAAAGTGCGCCAAAGCATGCTTGCCGCGTTGAAGAACGTTCGCACGACTCATCTCTTGGGAAGCACCGAGGTCAGATGACACGGTGGACGCCCCTGCTTGGTTTGCTCATGGTGCTCACCGCCTCGGCGGAGGTGTCGGCACAGGAGATCAACATCGAGCGCTTTCGGCCATCGCTCGACCGTTTTGGTTTTCTCGGTTTCAATGGGAGCGCGACATTGGGGCACGCTCGCTACAATCTCGGCCTCTCCACCTGGTACTCCAACCGTCCCCTGCGCATTCGATACGCCGATGGAACGGGCGATCAGCTCATCGACAATCGCCT
>CAMYJN010000268.1 GCA_947258625.1 uncultured Polyangiaceae bacterium
CTCAGACCACAACGAATAGTAGCGCGTTCTTGTGGCCTGGGAGGGTCGCTTGGCCGTCGCCTATCGCGCTGAATTCAATGTCTACCTTCGTCCTAAAGCTCCAGGACCTCGACGAGGCCGGGAAGGATTGGAACTTTGCCATCGGCACGGATTGGCTGGCGTCCGCGCTTGCCGACACTGAGCTGAGCGCGGGGGCACAGGACGGCCGACTGACCGTACACGCGCAGCTTACCGGCATGGATGTGCTCGTTCAGGCGCATGTCGAGGCGGAGCTCGCCGCGACCTGCGCGCGTTGCCTCGCCGACGTTCCGATCACCGTCGACCTTCCGCTGACCGCGCTATTCAGCCCAGACCACATGCGCCCGCACGGGAGCGATGAGATCGACGTGCAGTTGGACGAAGTCAACCGCGATTACTACAGCGGAGCCGAAGTCGTCTTGGACCCGATGGTACGCGAGTATTTGCTGCTCGAAGCGCCCATGAAACCGCTCTGCTCCGATGCCTGCGAAGGAATCGTGATTCCCGATCATCTTCGGCCCCCCGCCGAGGTGTTTGGCGATGCGGCGCCCGATTCGCGCTTCGCTCCCCTACTCAAACTCAAAGAAGCACTTACGAAGAACGAGGAATGATTCCGTGGCAGTACCGAAACGCAGAACCAGCCCGATGAAGCGCGACCAGCGGCGCGCCAATCACGACAAAGTTACCGCCCCGAACGTGAGCGCATGCCCCAACTGCGGCGATGTGATGCTCCCGCACCGGGCGTGCCCAGCGTGCGGCTTCTACAAAGGCCGGCAGGTGATCAAGGGCAAGAACGAAGAGCTCGAGTAGCGCGTGTTCGATCTGGCCGGAAAAATCGCCATCGTGACTGGGGGGTCACGAGGCATCGGCCGGGCGACCAGCATTGCACTCGCGCAGGCCGGCGCCCTCGTCCTCGTCAACTACCGCTCGAACGAAGACGCTGCACGCGAAACCGTGCGGCTCATCGAAGACGCCGGTGGGAAAGCCGAGTTCGTCGCCTTCGATGTTGCTGACCCCGATTCAGTAGACCGAAGCATCAAAGAGGCTCTCGCGCGGCACGGGCAAATCGACATTCTCGTCAACAACGCTGGAATCTCGATCGACCAGTTGTTGTTGAGAGTGTCTGCGAAGGACCTCGAGATGACTTGGGCCACGAATGTGAATGGAGCGGTGTACTGCGCGAAGGCCTGCATCCGCCCGATGATGAAGAAGCGCTGGGGGCGCATCATCAACCTTTCGAGCGTGGTGGCGGAGTCCGGCAACGCCGGCCAGGCGGTCTATTCCGCGTCGAAGGCGGCCCTCTTGGGCCTCACGCGCTCACTCGCTCGGGAATACGCCTCTCGGGGGATCACCGTGAACGCCGTGGCGCCGGGCTTCATCGAGACCGATATGACTGCAGATCTGCCACCGGCAGCCATGCAGGGTATCGTGGATCAGACGCCGTTGGGCCGAATTGGCCGTCCCGAAGAGGTCGCCGCGGCAGTTGTGTTTTTGGCAAGCGAGGAAGCGGGCTATATCACCGGGCAAGTGGTCCGGGTCAATGGAGGCATGCACGTCTAAGGCGGGCATGACGGAGGAAGCAGATGGACATCGCGGAGAAGGTCAAAGAAATCGTGTCGGACAAGCTCGACGTCGACGGGGCCGACATTCAAGAAGGGCAAGACTTCATCGAAGACCTCAAGGCCGACTCACTCGCGATTGTCGAAGTGGTCTTGGCCCTCGAGGAGCAGTTCGAGATTGAGATTCCGGACGAGGACACGGAGAAAATCAAGACGGTCCGCGACGCGATCGAATACATCAAGGCGCACAAGGGATAGCAGTCCACTGCGCCTCTTTCAGCGGGCGGGTCGATGCGGCGAGTAGTCATCACAGGCATGGGCACCGTGAGCCCATGCGGCGCGGATGTCGCGAGCACTTGGAAAAACGTTTCCGAGGGGCGGAGTGGCATCGCGCGCATTACAGGATTCGACCCGAGCGACTTCGCTTCTCAGATCGGGGGCGAGTGCACGGACTTCGATCCACTCCAGTACATGCCCAAGCGCCGCCTCCGTGAAGCGGCGCGATTTATTCAACTCGCCATTGCGGCAAGCGCCCAGGCGATCAAGGGCTCGGGCTTCGATCCCAGCGATGAAGAGAAGGAGCGAGTGGGCACGTTCATTGGCGTCGGCTTCTGCGGGCTCGAGGTCTTCGAGGACACTTGCAAGACCCTCTTCGACAAGGGGCCGCGCCGGGTGTCGCCGTACTTCATTCCCTCGGTCATTTCCAATCTCGCGCCCGGCCAGGTCACCTTGGACTGGGGCTTCAAGGGTCCGAGCTACACGCATACGAGCGCCTGCGCTTCGGGCGCACATGCGATCGGGGATGCGTTTCGCTGGATCCAACGAGGCGAAATCGATGCTGCCGTTGCGGGTGGCGCCGAGGCGGCGGTGACGCCAATCGGCGTGGCCGGGTTCACTTCGATGCGGGCCCTGTCGCGGCGCAACGACGAGCCCGAGCTTGCGAGCCGCCCGTTCGACGCCGATCGCGACGGATTCGTGATCGCCGAGGGTGCGGGCGTGCTGCTCCTCGAAGAGCGCGACGCCGCGATGGCGCGCGGGGCCGACATCATCGCCGAGATCGTCGGCTACGGCGCGACCTCGGATGCGCACCACATGGTGCAACCCGCGCCCGAGGCCGAAGGCGCGCAGCGCGCGATGAAGCTCGCACTGGCCGACGCGAAACTCAATCCGGCCGACCTCGACTACATCAATGCGCACGGAACCTCGACGCCGCAGGGAGACGTCGGAGAGCTTCAAGCCATTCGCAAGGTGTTCGGTGCGCATGCCAGCGATGGGCTCGCAGTTTCGAGCACCAAGAGCATGAGCGGGCACTTGCTCGGCGCGGCGGGTGGGCTCGAGCCGGTACTGTGCACGCTCGCCATGCGCGACGGCCTATTGCCGCCGACGATCAACCTGGATCAGCCCGACCCGGAGGCAGAGGGGATGAACCTGGTGCCCAACGAGGCCCAGGAGCGACCGATTCGCACCCTCATGAACAACTCGTTCGGCTTCGGCGGAACCAACTGCGCCCTCGTGCTAAAGGCCCCCTAGCCATGGCCAAGACCCTCATCGTCGGTTCCGACCACGCAGGCTTGGAGCTCAAGCGCGCGCTCTCGGCCGTCGCCGCCGAGCTTGGTTACGAAGTCGTCGACCTCGGCACGAAAAGCAGCGAGTCCACCGACTACCCGGATTACGCGCACCGGGTCGCAAGCGCCGTGGCGCGCGGGGAGGGGTTTGGGCTGCTCGTTTGTGGCACCGGAATTGGCATGTCGATGGCGGCGAATCGTCACCCAGGGGTACGGGCAGCGCTTTGCGGAGACGTGTTCAGCGCGTCGATGAGTCGGCAGCACAACGACGCCAACGTGTTGTGCGTAGGCGCGCGGGTCGTCGGCCCGGGCCTCGCCGGGGAAATCCTGAAGGCCTTCTTGGGCCACAGCTTTGAAGGCGGCCGCCACGAGCGCCGTGTCAAAAAGATCGAACCTTCTGCATGAAGGTCGAGCAAGACGAGCGCTTTCGCGAGCAGCGAGAACGATTTCGGCTCAAATGGAACTGCGAGGATTGCGTCTTGTTCGATCCGGCGAAAGGCTGTGCGCACGGCTTCCCAACGCACCGGCATCGGAAGTCTCGCTACGATGATCCGAGCGCCGCGCTGCTGTTCTGCAAAGACTTCGAGCTGACCTAGTCGCGTTCGAGCGCGCGGCGCCCAACCGAGGCTACGCTGCCCTTGCTGGTTCCACGCCCCGGGCGACGAGTCGTATCTGTAAGTCCTTTGCCGCGCGAAGCGTGACGGCGGGCTGTAGCTCGAGGGCTTGGCCCGGCAGCAGCTCGAATCGGTATTCGCGGATCAGGGTCGCGAGAACCAGGACCGCTTCCATCATGGCGAAGTGGTTGCCGATGCAGATGCGCGGGCCTCCGCCGAAGGGGAAATACGCGTACTTGTGAATCGACTTCGCACGTTCGGGGAGCCAGCGGTCAGGGTCGAAGCGAAGCGGGTCGGGGAAACACTGCTCGCTTCGATGGGTGACCCACTGCACGAAGAGCAGGGTGTCGCCCTTCGTGAAGCTGTAGCCGCCAAGCTCGAAGTCCTCGAGAAGCTGACGGCCGATCGCGTACACCGGGGGGTAGAGTCGCATCGACTCCTTGATGACGCGCCCGGTGTACTCGAGGCGGTCGTAGTCGTCGGAAGTCGCGCGGCGGTCAGCAAGCAGGTTGGCCGCCTCTCGGTGCACCCGTGCTTCGATCTCGGGATGCTCCGAAAGGAGATAGAGCGTATTGGCGAGCGCGATCGAGGTGGTTTCATGTCCGGCGAGAAACAGGGTGATGCACTCGTCGCGGAGCTGCTGATCGCTCATGGCAGTGCCATCATCATCCTGCGCGTGGAGCAGCGCACTCAAGAGGTCGCCCCGGTCCTCGCCGCTTCGCCGACGGTCGTCGATGATGCCCGACACGATGCGATCGACGTTGCGTACGGCTTCTCGAAAACGGAACATTCGAGGAGAGGGCCACCACTCCGGCGGTTTGATGGGGCTCTCCAGCACATCGGAGTAGAAGTCACTGATGACCTTGAGCGCATCGCCAACTTCGCGTGCCGTCCCCCGGACGTCGGCATCGAAGAGCGTGCGCCCGACGATGTCGAGGGTCAGCTCCGCCATCGCCTTGTGGATCGGGATTACGCTTCCGTCGCTCCAATC
>CAMYJN010000269.1 GCA_947258625.1 uncultured Polyangiaceae bacterium
GACTGCCGCGATCGCAAACGGCTCGAATGGCTCTTTGGCCACGAAGGGTACCGGTGGCTTGTAGTTTGCGCTGGTGTACGACCAGACCTTGCCTGTTCGGCTCAAAGGGACCTCTTCGAAGTCCGTTTGGTCGCAGGCTGGATTTCGACAGAAGGTTTTCTCTGCGGGGAAGAAATAGGTTCCACAGCCGCGGCATCGCGTTCCGAGAAGGCGAGGCTCTCGCGGGTCCATGGTGAAGAGGCCTTCGACGGCCGGGACATCGGTTTTCTCAGTCATCGTGAACGGTCCCATGAAATAGAACACGTTTCATTCAGATTCAACCCCCCCGCAAAAGCGATGCTTTGTATCGTTCACGGGGCTCCGCCCGATTCACGCGGATTTGGCGTACTGGGCTTTGGTGCGCTCCAGCAGTTCCGTCAGGTCCTCACGGAGCGCTTCGAGCGTCTCGAGGGTCGTGCGGACCATCGGGCGGCGTAGGCCGTCGATCTCTTCGACCATCCGTTCGAGCCGCCTGGCTGCCGCGGTTGCGCGCCGGATCGCATCCATTTGTTCGGCGCCGTCCGGCTTTGGATTGAACACCGGGTTGAACCGTTTCCGAAGCTCGGTCACCGGCGCGCCTTCCTCGAAGACGGCCTCCCTGAGCTGATCGACGACCTCCTGAGGCACGGCGCGTTCGCCCCGTGCGTCGTTGCTTGGATTCCTCTGAAGTGCTCGTGCGAAGTAGTCGACCGCGTCACAGGTCGGGATACGTTCGTTGAGCCCGTCGCGTTTCAAGACGGACGGCGCGTGCCGCTTGAGCGCGACATAGGAGCCGGTGAGCTTGTCGGCGGTCGCCTGTTTGAGCTGAAGCTCGAGCGAGCAGTAGGAGTAAAAGTCCTCGTAGCCCCAGTTGAGGTACGATTCTCGATTCCGGACCTCCACAAGCGCCTCCGCCATCATCACCCACGAGCGTTTGAACTCTCGCGCGCGGCGAACCACGTGAACCCGGAGCTCATCCGCCCCCTCTGCTTCGAGCGCCTCCGCGAGGTCGCCGAGCCTTTGATGCGTAGCCATCGGCGCTCTATACCACTGAAGCGGGTTCAATTATACCGGGCAAGGGAAGATCAAAGAAGTGGCGCAAACGACGGTGAATCGAAATGCCGCACGGGCCCGGGCAGCGACGTCGCTTGGGGCCGATGCACTCGTCGCCGACGTTGCGGGGAAGCTCGCACGCTCGGGTATTTCCGTGATGCCCGTCAAGGGTGCGCTGCTCCAGCACTGGCTCTACGACGATCCGACCGAGCGGCCATTGACCGACGTCGACCTGCTGGTGCTCCCAGCCGATCTGCAAGGGGCGGTGAGGCAGCTCGAGTCTGCAGGCTATCGCTCGCTGGCGCGTCCCGGTTTCGGCCCGGTCGTCCTGAAAACCCCGTTCGGCCTCGCCCTGGACCTTCACCCGCGGCTCTTCGATCGAGCACGGTACCGCTTTCCAACGCATGAGATCTTCGCACGAAGCTCCGAAGATGAGGCTGTCTACGGCGCCCGTGTCCGGCTCCCTTCACCGCTCGACGCGTATGCACACCTCATTGGCAAATTCGGCAGCGACCATCTCGACGGCCGCGCGACCGGCCGCCTCGATGAGATCGCCCGAATGGCAAGCCGCATCGACGCACCACCCGAAACGGTCGCGCAGCACCTCGTGCACTGCGGCATGCGTCGCGTTTCGCGATACGTGCTTCCCTTGGTTCACGAGACCACCAGAAACTCGTTCGCCCTGCAAGTGCGCGATCATCTGCCGTCCGATCGAATCGGCGACGGGATAGCCCTTGCGGCCAAGCTCGTGATGGCGGGCGCCTCGCCTCGGTCCTCGGTGGCCGCTCTCGGCGCGCACTTGCTAAACCACTCCTTGCCGCGCGGCGTCTACTCAGGCGCTCGCGCCATGGTTCAGCGAAACCGAAAAGACGGAGGCGGCTGACCCGCGAGCTTGCCTCCAAAGCCAATCTGCCGTCAGGAAGAGACGGGCCCGTCACTGCACGCCAGCGGCGAGGCTTTGGCCGGCGGTGCCGGCTGGCAGGTCGTGGCGACCGCTTCCAGCGGCTCGCGATAGACGATGCGCGGCGCCACGTATGGCTCGCGCTTGGACTGCTCGGACTGGCTGCTCATCTTGTTCTGCTTCACTTCGCCCCTCGCCGCGACAATACCGTAAGTCGAACCTGCGCGCGACCCGACTGCGCGATTCGCCGCTCGGCGGCCGGGTAGATTGCCAGCGGGTCTCCCGCGTAGGTATGTGCGGCCCCGGGGCAGAAGTTCGAGAGCTGCCCTGCCTCTCCGAGGGCGTCGAGCTTCCGCCGCACCGTTTTGGTGGTTTCGCGGACATCCTGGAGCCCGCCTGAGCTCGCCCAGATGTCTGAAATACGCTGCTCGTGCAGGTTGCCGACGGGCACGCGCCACTGGACGCAGGGCAGAACCCTTCCGTAGGGATCGACCGCGATCGTGTTGGAGCCCGCGCCGCAGTGTTTGTCGGTGCCAGCCATGACTGCCTTGCGGGCTTCGGGGGGCGAAGGGGCGGCTGTAGCGGCGGTACTCCGGCGTGCCCGGACTTCGAGCGCACGGCGATACTGCGCCTGGCCTTGCGCAGTGGCTTCAATCGCCAGAGGGCCCCGGTCCCCATCGTCCATCGGCTTCACCTCCGGATCGATCTGCAGCCGAACGTCGAGCTCTTCGAAGAGGTCGAGCATCGCTTCGACCTCGTCCTCGTTCCAGCGCGTCAACACGCTGTTGGCCTTCACCCGAAGCCCGACGGACGTCATCGTTCGAATGTTCGCGATGAGACGCTCGAAGCTTCCCGCTACCTGCGTCTGTCGGTCGTGCGATTCGGCGCGGGCACCGTGGACGCTCACCTCGATGAGAAACGGGTCGACCTCGTCTCGAATCCGGTAAGCCACGGATTCTCGGAGCGCATGCCCGTTGGTCTTGAGCCGGATGACGAACCCGAGGCTCCGGGCATGACTCGCGATCTCGAAAAAGCGCGGGTGTGCGAGTGGCTCGCCGCCGCTCAACGAAAGGTTGAGCACGCCAAGGGACGCCAGGTCATCGAGCAGCGCTCGATACTGCTCGAGTGAAAGCCGCTGTCCGCCGAGGGTCAGGTCGTTGTAGCAAAACGAACAATTGAGGTTGCACGCATAGGTGAGCTCGAGCAGCACCGAGATCAGCCGGTTGGCATTCCACGTTCGCTTGACCGTGTCGGAGTAACTCATATCCGGCTGATGGCGCCTGCTTCGAGCAGTGCATCGAGGAGAGACCTCGCATCGGCCCGGGCGCGCTCGGCGTCGATTTCGTAGCGTTCGGTGATCGCGGCGACCAGCTCATTTAGGCTACGCGAGCCCTCGAGGTGCTCCACGATGAAAGCCCCGACCTGATTGACGACGAGCACCTCGCCGGCCTCCTGCAGCACGAAGATGCCTTCATCGTCCATCACCCGGAACCTCGCGTGAGGGTCAACTCGATACTGTTGCGTCAGGGCTTCGGTACTCATGATTCAACACGCTCCAGAAACGGGTGTCCCTTGAGAAAGAGAGAATGCGCACCGGGGCTCGTTCCACCAGCTCGGCGACGCGCGACGTAAGCTCGTCGACGAGCAAGGGGTCTGCATTCAGATACGGGCACGAGGCGACGATACGCGAGACTGCCTCGGCTTTCGAGCAGACGCTCACCGACGGCGCGACACCGTGGGAGAGGCCGAGCAAGCCGGTGAGCGCGTAGGGCGGGTGCGGCCGGGGCTCGCCCCCGAAGTCACCTGCGAATGGCATGGCCAAGATCTCGAACGAACCGCTGGATGGCGTGATCGCGTTGAGCTCGTCACTGAGGATCTCCAGGTCGAGCTCGTCCGCCAAGCCGCAAAGGGTCGTCTTCCCTGCTCCTGAGCGCCCGCAGAAGAGGAAGCCCCGGGAGCCGTCGGTGAACGCGGCGCTGTGCATGACGAGCGCCCCCTGACCAAAGAGCCGATAGCAGGCGATGACCCGAAACAGGTTCTCGAAGGCGCCCGAGAACCATTCGTCGCTGAGGCAGGTCTGCATTTGCGCCCGAAGAGGGCTGCGGTCGAGATTGGCGGTGAAGCCGATGCCGGCGACTGCGATGCGCTCATCGCCATGCGCCACCGCGACTCGATACTCGGTCGGCCCGGCCGGCCTCCGCATGAAGGCCCCCGCATGGGGGTCGTAGTGAATGTCGACGTGGACGTCCGCATCCCTATCGTCCCTTCGCAGCAACGGTTGGAACCGCGAACGCACGAGTTCATCCTGCTCTGGGTTCAGTCCGGCGAAGCGATAGCGGGACCCGGCGAACTCGATGGTCAGTGCGCTCATCGGCCGGCCCCGGCTGCTCGGAGAACCATGGCGCGGGCATACTTCCCCAGCGCTGTCAGCCGATCCGAGGGCCGGACCTCCGATATTACCCGGCCCACGATGGCGCCTACGTGCGCCGCTGGGTCCCGCTCGGCGGCATCGTCAGACTGCGTCAGCGCCACGAGGCCGTGAACGCTCGGTGCGTAGCCCAAGAATCGATGTGCATTCCAGTGGTCGCGGCGCCGCACCACGATCACGTCGCCGGGCAGGTAGAGCCACTGCCTGCGCACCTCTACAGTTTGGCCATCCTTGAACGCTCGCATGCACTCGCCGCGAACCGAGAAGTCCACCGATTCTCCATGGCCCAGGCCCAGGCCAAGGCTCGCCAAGCTCGATTGTCCCCCTTGC
>CAMYJN010000270.1 GCA_947258625.1 uncultured Polyangiaceae bacterium
GAGCCCGCCGTACTCCTTTGGGATCTTCAAGCCGAACGCGCCGAGCTCGGCGAGGCCCGCCACAACTTCGGGGGGGTACTCGCCTGTTGCGTCGATCTCCGCGGAGTCGACCTTGTCTCGCAGAAAATCCGCCAGCCGGCGATAGAAGTCCCAAAACTCGGGTCGTTCCGGTTCATCCAGCGTGAGTCGTTCGAGGAGGTCCATCCGGAAGTTCCCCAGAAACACGTCCCGCATGAAACTCTGCCCGCGCCAGAACTTCTCTCTCGAGTCTTCCGCGACTTTGCGCGCTTCTTGTGCGTCTACCATCGGGGCCTCCCAGCTTCGTACCGCTGCCGCCAGATTGAAGGCGAACGTGAAATATCAACCGCTGGACACGATTTCACAAGCCTCGACAGCGAGCGGCAGCCGGATCTTGCCTTGTCGCCGCAGAGTTCCGCCATCTCCACCGCACGTGATCTAGCTCACGCGCGGTTCCCGCCCGAGGCGGCGGCAGGGCGGGTTGTGACAAGAAATGACGGCAAGGGCTATTGCTACGGAGCCCGCCAGGGTCCAAGTTAACCCATTAGGGTGTTTCTTCATGCATAGGCCGCGTCCATTTCGAGGACATGCATTCGCGCTTGGCTTGCTGCAGGCCATTGCGATGCTTGGCGTCCCTAATCTCATCGCGTGCGACGGCCAGATCGCGGGCGGCGATTCCTCGACAGATCCGCGGGACCTAGCCGGACCCGACGCTAGAAAAGTCAGCCTTGGGCCAGCGGTGGGGCGGCGGCTCAATCGGGAAGAGTACGTGAACTCGGTCGAGGTGGTCTTGGGGGTCACGGTGGATGCCGACGACTACGATTTGCCGCGCGATGAGCGAGTGCCGCAGGGTTTTCGGAACTCGTCGTTGGATCTTCTTTTGAGCCCGGCACGCGTGAACGCCTATGACGCCATCGCAAACGACGCGGTTACTCAGGCCGACGTGGCAGGGCTGGTGTCACGTTACTCGAGCTGCACCGAGATGCGCGACGATTGCTACGACGGCTTTGTGAATGGTGTAGGAGTGCTCTTGTTTCGCCGTCCCGTCACCGACGCCGACCGCGAGCTCTACTCGCGACTGTTCACCGTGGCCCAAGAAGAGGGCGAAGGCTTTCAAGCGGGCGCGGCGCTGGTGATGCGAGCGATGTTGCAGTCCCCGCGCTTTCTCTATCGGCTCGAATCGCAAGCGGGGAGCAACACTGGAGACGCGCGCCAGGTCGATTCGTTCGAGCTCGCGACGCGGCTTTCGTTCCTGGTTTGGAACGCCGCGCCGGACCAAGCGCTGTTGGATCTCGCCGCGAGCGGTGAGTTGAACGCGAACATCGAGGCCCAAGTCGAACGGCTGCTCGCACATCCTCGCGCGCGCCGGGCGTTCCGGCAGTACATCGAGCAGTGGCTCTACCTCGATGCGATTCCGGACTCCTTTGAGCTTGGTGCCGACATGAAGGAGGAAACCTACCGGCTCTTCGAGCGGCTCGTTTGGGAGGAAGACGCCGACTTCATGCTTGCGTTCACGGAGAAGAGCGCCGAGCTATCGGGGGAGCTGGCCAGTTTTTACGGGCTCACCCCCGCGGAGAACGGATTCACCAGCTATGACCTCGGCGCCGTGTCCGAGCGCATCGGCTTTCTCACCAACGCAAGCGTACTTGCCGCGCGCACGATCAATCCGAGCAGCTCGATGATCGATCGCGGGCTTTTCGTCTTGAACGATCTCTTTTGTGAGAGCGTTGCCGCACCCGATACGCCGGAGTTGCAAGATGCCATCGCGGAGGTCGCTGTTCCAGAGACCAGCGGGCTAAGCCAGCGTGAGCGTTTTGCGATTCAAAGCGAGGAGGCGCTGTGCCTCGGCTGTCACGCGCGATTCGATCCGCTCGGCTTGGCGTTCGAGCAGTACGGTTCGGCAGGTCAGTACATCACCGAGGACGAGTTTGGCAATTCGCTTCCAGGCGGAGGCCGGGTCGAGCTAGGTGATCTGAGCTTCGACTACAGCAACGTCGAAGAGTTCGCGACGGCGCTCGGCGGCAGCGAGGCCGTGGCCCGTTGTGCCGTCGAGAAGAGTGTGCAGCATGCGTACGGGCGCACGCTGGGGTCGAACGACGCCGACCTGCTCTCCGAGGTCTATGCTGATTTCGTCGAAAGCGGTCGCAGCTACAGCGCGCTCATCCGAGCCATCGCGACGCACCCGGAGTTTCAGCTGGTCGAGGTGGCCCCATGAGCAAGTTGACGCGACGGCACTTCATACACGGCGCGGGCAGTGTGGCGATCGGCCTTCCGCTCGCTGCCACGATGACTCGTTTTGCAGCGGCGGCTCCGGGGGTCACGCCGCCTCGCTACATTTCCCTGTTCTTCGGCAACGGGATGCCAAAGAAGTTCGTACAGAATGGCTACAGCGGAAACGTGATCGCGCCGCTGGCTCCCTTCCAATCGAAGCTGGCGATGATTCGCGGCCTGCAGCTCAACGAAGGTGGTGGTGCGGCCCTGCACTACAAGGGGACGGCCCGGTTTGGCAAAGGCATGCCCGCGCCGAGCGAGTCCACGGCTGGTGGCGAGTCGCTCGACAGCAAGGCGCACCAAACCTATGCACCCGGCTCGCTTCTGCTGAACGTCAACATGCACACGCACGTGACCGGCGGAAACCCGGCAACACGCTGGTTCCACAGCTGGCGCGGTGTCAATCAGCCCAACGATGAGCTCCTTCGGCCGCTCGACGTGTTCGACGCGATCTTTGGCAGCTTCATGCCCCCCGATCCGGGCGACCTCAGCCTCGAGGAGCGGCGCGACATTCGCTACCGCAACAGCGTGCTCGACTCGGTGGTCGAGCAGTACCAGGAACTGTCTAGCGAGAGATCTCCATACAGCGTCGGGGTTCGCGCGCTCATCGCCGATCACCTCGACCTGGTGCGCTCCCTCGAGCGGCGCTCCCTCGAAATCGACGAGATGATGCCTCCTGTGAGCTGCGACGCACCCGCAGCGCCGCCCGACCTCAACCCAAGTCAAGCCTGCACGGCTGCCTTGTGCCCCGGGGACGACAGCTTCTACTACGGCTCCGGCGGTGCAAATTGGAATGAAGTCTGGGAGCTCAACTCGGACCTGTACGCGATGGCGCTTCGCTGCGGCGTGACCCGCTTCGGCACGATGGGCTGCTCGGGCGGGGGCGATCGCTACCCGATTCCAGAGCTCCGTGCCCAGGGCATCGAGGAGAGTCCGCACATCCTCGCTCACCCCTGGACGCGCGCGAACGAAAACGGATTCGACATCTGTGTCCGCTGGCTCATGGACAAGGTCGCGTACTTCCTTGCTGGGCTCGACGACCCCGATTGGCCGGACCCGGATGGTGGTACGGTGCTCGACAACACGGTGGTCCTCATCGGCACCGAGCTCGGCACCGCGAACGACAACCAGCACCACGTCGACTACATGACCTATTGGTTGGCGGGTGGAGGCGGCCGAATCCAAAACGGCATTTTCGACTACGACGGGCGGTCCGACGTCGACCTGTACAGCACCATCAGCCGCGCCATGAGCATGGGCGACGAGTTCGGCGACATGGGCGACTTCAACGGGCACCTCGACCTCGTCCGCTGAGCGCAGGCGTTGCGTTCCGGTCAGCTCACGATCTAGAGACTGCTTTGCAGAGCCGCTTCGTGGACCCGAATCCACACGAGCGTAGGGAAGGGCAGCGTCCTGCCGGTTCCAATTCGGGGGACGACCCTGCGCCGAGTGGGAAAGACGGCCTTGCCGAACTTCAAGTGATCGTCGCAGTAGTGCGACGCAACCGCGTAGGGGCCGATGACCTCTGCGTGGTAGTCGTGGCGGCGAAGGCGCGCCCGCTCGTCGAAGTAGAGCACCTGCTTCGCGTTGTGGGTCGGGACATGTTCTGGAAACGTCGCCGTGAGGCCGCGCCAGGTCCGGCCTTTGTCCACGCACGAGGCGCCTTCCTCGATGGTCACGTCGCCGCGGCAGAGCAAGTAAGGCGCGGTGATGTAGTTCCAAACGGCGTATCCCGCGAAGTAGACCGAATCGAGGTGGTCCCAATGCAGCTGCCTTCGAACGCCACTAAAGGATGCGCGCGGGTCGTCTCGCTCCGCCAACACCCGTCGGTCGCGATCCTCGATCCACACGCGGATTGGGGTGAAAAACCCCGTTTGGCCGCCCTTCGGGAAGTCCCGGATCTCGGTCCGGGGTGAATGCAAATCGACGACGACTTCGGTCTGATGAAACGCATCCCGGGTCGTCCGCATCAAGAACAGGGCGCCGCCGGTCGATATCACCGTGCGGACGGCCTTGGCCCCGTTCCATGCAGCGAACCCTCCGTGCGCGTCCATCACCTCCCGGAGTAGGCCCCCGGCAGGTTCGAGATAGTCTGCATCGGGCATCGACCTCATTAGCGCATGGAACGGGTCCGCGAGGCAACATTGTCCCTGAAGAACGAAGCATACCACTTTCGAACTTCTGCGATGGGTCCATCACTACGAAAGAAGCGAGGCCTGGTCGCCGAAGCGATCGAGGTACTCCGACATACGCAGCTTTCGCTTTGTGTTCTCCGAGCTCATGTAGCGAATCTTGCCGAAGATTGGGCGCTCGGGCCCCCACGCGCGATCGTAGCGGCCGAGGACCCAGAAGATGCCGGAGTAGCTATTCGGGTCGCGGCCGTCCAGGGCGTACTTGTTGTTGAGCTCAATCATCGTGGCGAGGGC
>CAMYJN010000271.1 GCA_947258625.1 uncultured Polyangiaceae bacterium
CTGGAAAGGCGCCCGCGATGCGGTTTCGTCCACACGCGCCTTCCCCCGAAGGCAACAGCGATTCGACCTCAAACGTGACCCGGTCCCCGGCGTTGGGGCGAGGTGCCGCTTTGCCTTTCATGGGCGTACGTTTGCGCGACCCATCGCGGATGGGCAAGGTGCGGCATGGCGCTGGTCCCCCTATCGCGAAAAGCCAGTCGGGGTGCGAGCCTGCCCGACACGGCCGCCTACCTGCCGACCACACGCGCGGAGATGGACGCGCGCGGCTGGGCTGAGCTCGATGTGCTCATCGTCAACGGTGACGCCTATGTCGACCACCCGGCGTTTGGCGGAGCGCTCATCGGCCGTTTCCTCGAAGGTCGTGGCTACCGCGTCGGCATGATCGCCCAACCAAAGTGGGACGACACCACCGACGTCTCCCGCATGGGCACGCCGCGCCTTTTCGTCGGCATCACCAGTGGCAACTTGGATAGCATGCTCAACAAGCTGACCGCTCAGAAGAAGGTCCGCTCCGAAGATCAGTACTCCCCGGGCGGCCAAACCAACATGCGCCCCAATCGGGCGAGCATCGTCTACGGCAACCTTTGCCGGCAGGCGTTCTCGGGCGTGCCGATCATCCTCGGCGGCATCGAAGCCTCGCTTCGGCGCATCGCCCACTACGACTACTGGAGTGATTCGATTCGCCGCAGCGTCTTGCTCGACTCCAAAGCCGATATGCTGATCTTTGGCATGGGGGAACGCCCGGTCTGGGAAGTCGCCGATCGGCTCGCGGCCGGCGAGACTGTGCAAGACTTGCGCAACGTGCGCGGCACAGCCCACGTGCTCCGCAAGGGGCAGTGGGAACACGTCGAACCGAGCCGATTCATTCCCGACGGGAAACCCGTGCTCTTGCCCAGCTACGAAGAAATCAAAGGGAGCAAAGAACGGTTCAGCGAAATGAGCGGAGCGTTTCAAAAAGAAACGAACCCGGGCAACGGTCGACCGTTGATCCAGCCGCATGGCCACGAAGCCGTGTATCTGAACCCTCCTGCAGAGCCACTCACGACCGAAATCATGAATGGTCTCTACGACCTGCCGTTCACACGCTACCCACATCCGTTCTACACGGAAGGCATCCCGGCCTACGAAGCGGTCAAACACAGCATCGTCACGATGCGCGGCTGTTTCGGCGGCTGCAGCTTCTGCTCGATCACCGAGCATGAGGGCAGAGTGATTCAGTCCCGCAGCGAAGAGAGCGTCCTGCGAGAGGTTCGCGCCCTTCGCCGCATGGACGGTTTCGCAGGCGTGATCAGCGACGTCGGCGGCCCGACCGCCAACATGTACCAAATGAAGTGCAAGGACGACCGCATCGAAAAGGCCTGCCGCCGCCTGAGTTGCGTTCATCCCGGCGTTTGCGAGAACCTGGTCACCGACCACGGTCCGCTCGTCGAGCTGCTGCGCAAAGTCCGAGAACAAAAGGGCGTGAAGAAGGCCTTCATCGCATCTGGCGTCCGCTACGACTTGGCCGAACGGAGCCCCGAGTTCGTTGAAGTGCTCGCCGAGCATCACACCGGCGGCCAGCTCTCCGTTGCCCCCGAACACGTCGACGAACACGTCCTCGACAAAATGAAAAAGCCCGGCGCAGAAAGCTACGAGCGCTTCGCCGAAATGTTCGACTGCGCCAGCCAAAAGACCGGCAAGGACCAACACCTCGTTCCGTACTACATCAGCGGCCACCCGGGGTCGACGACCCAGTCGATGATCGAGCTCGCGCTCTATTTGAAAAAACGCGGCCTTCGCCCCCGTCAGGTCCAGGACTTCATCCCGACGCCGATGAGCATGGCCACCAGCATGTACGTGACCGGCCTCGATCCCTTCACCCAGGAGCCGGTCTACGTCGCCAAAGGCCTGCGCGAGAAGCGAATGCAAAAAGCGCTCCTTCAATACTGGGACGTCGCCCAGCACGACCTCGCACGCGAAGCCCTAATCAAAGCCAAGCGCGGCGACCTCATCGGAAGCGCCGACCGGCATCTGATCCCGCCCGCCTCCGGCAAAGGCGCGCTCTCGATTCACGAAAAGCGACGGCGCCAAGGCCGACGCGATCAACCACACGGCCGAGTAGGCCGCCGCGCAGCGCCAGCTGGCGGCCGCAAACGCAAGTAACGCACTTTGCCGATCCCAAGCGCAAGAGCAGCTGACAACAGACCTCGATTGCGATAGAGGCAGCCCGTGACCGGCCGCAAGCGCCAGCTGTTTTGGATTGTGCCGCTTGCCGTTGCGCTCGTCGTTGGCGCCTGGTGGCTGTTCCACCGGGCCGAGGGGCCCCGCGTCGAAGCGATTACGCCCGTTCGGCGTCCCTTGGTACAAACCGTCGTGACCTCCGGTCGTGTCGTCCAACGGCGGCAATCCAAGCTCGGCGCCATGGTCCCTGGAACCGTTGCCGAGCTACTGGTCGACGATGGAGATCGCGTCGAGGCCGACGCCTTGCTCGTCCGACTCGCAGACGACGATGCGCTTGCCAGTCTCGCCGAAGCCGAAGCGTCTGTCTCTGAATCGGAGGCACGGCTGGCGCGCGTGCAAGGCGTCGGCAGGCGAATGGCCGTCCAAGCGCTTCGACTCGCGAGCATCGAAGCCAAACAGGCCGAGACGGAGTACCGGCGGCAGGACAAGCTGTTCGAAACCGGCGCGGTCAGCGAGCTCGACCTCGAGCGCGCCCGCCGTGACCGCGATCAAACGCGTACGCGGCGCATCTCGGCTTCACTCGAGGCGGCGGCGGCCGCCCCCAAAGGAAGCGACGTGGCCGTGGCGGCCGCAGCACTCGCCCGGGCCGAGGCGCGGCTCACCGCTGCACAGGTCGCAGTCGAGCACACCCGCATTCGTGCGCCCTTGCCCGGAGTCGTCCTCAAGCGGCATGTAGAGCGCGGCGAAGTCGTCCAGCCCGGAGAAGCGCTGGTTACGTTTGCGGGCGACGGTCCCTTGGAGGTGCGCATCCAGCCCGACGAGTCCAACCTCGCCTTGCTACGGCCGGGCCAACGTGCGGTGATTTCTGCCGAGGCGTTTCCGGACCAACGCGTCGACGCGTCGATCAGCCGGATTGCGCCCTCCATCGACCCGATTCGGGGCACGGTCGAAGTAGACCTCGCCATCGAGGACGAATTGGACCTGCGACCCGACATGACCGTGACCGTGGAAATCGAAGTGGGGCGCACCGAGAGCGCGCTGCTCGTGCCGAGCTGGCTGATACGCGATCTCGGCAGCGAAGCCCCATGGCTACTGGTTGCTGAAGACGGCGAGGCACGCCGCCGCGATGTGAAGCTTGGGCTCGAAGGGGACGACCTCGTCGAAGTCGTGTCGGGCCTGGGCGAGGAGGATCGCGTCCTTCCTCCGGCGCTCCCCCTCGAAGAGGGTGATCCGGTCCGCGTGCGCAGGACCCGGCCGGCGGTCGAGTCGGACGTCAAAGGGGAGGGCTAGTGCTCGCGCTCCAACTCGCTTGGAGATTCCTGCGTGAGGGTCGGACACAATCGCTGCTGATCCTTGCCGGCGTCACGATTGGGATCGCGGCCTTCGTCTTCGTCTCCGCCATCATCGAGGGCCTTCAGGTCAACCTGCTCGAGCAAACCCTCGGAAGCCAGGCTCACATCACCGTAGCGCCGGAGGAAGCGTCGCCGCGGGCGCTCATGTCTGAATCAGGCGTCGCGTTCGCGCGACGGATCGAGCCTTCCGAGCCACGCCGAAGGCCGTTTGACCAGTGGCAACGCTCCGTTCGGAGAGTGGAAGCGACCGAAGGGGTGGTCGCCACTTGCCCGAAGGCCAGCGGCTCTGCGCTCGCCTATCGAGGCGCGGCCGAGGAAGCGGTGAAGGTCGTCGGAGCCGACGCCGATCGCTTGCGCCAGATCGTCGACCTCCGCGCAAACCTCGTCGAGGGCACCTACCGGCTCGGTGGCGAAGACGCGGTGATCGGCACGACCCTGGCGCAAAAGCTGGGCGCGCGCGTGGGCGATCCGGTTCGAGTGCGAAGCGGCGACCGAGAAAGTCTGCTCCGAATCGTTGGCGTGTTCGACGTTGGCAACGAGGTAGTCAACGGACGCTGGTTGGTGACGTCCCTGCGCAATGCCCAAACACTGCTCAACCGAGTGGGCGACATCACGGAAATCGACGCTCGCGTCGCGGAAGTTTACCAAGCGGAGCGGATCGCGCGAGAGATCGAAGCCCGGACTGGCGTTCCAACGGAGAGCTGGATGGAGCGCAACCGCGACTTGCTGACCGGCCTGCGCTCCCAGGACGCCTCCACGACGATGATTCGCATTTTCGTCCTACTCGCGGTGGCGATGGGCATTGCCAGTGTCCTCAGCGTCACCGTCGTTCAACGAAGAGGTCAAATCGGGATCCTTCGCGCTGTCGGGACCTCGCGGCGCATCGCAAGGCCTCCTGTTTGGTCTGGCTGGCGCGCTGCTCGGCGCGCTGCTCGGCGCGGTCGCGGGTGAGCTCATCGAGTCGAGCGCGCTCTTCGACATCAGCGTCACGCCGCGGCTTCTTCTGACGGCGCTGGCCGTTTCCGTTGCAACGGGCGTCCTCGCTGCGTACCTACCCGCGCGCAGGGCGGCGAATCTGGACCCCGCCGCAGCCATTCGAGGCGACGAATGAATGCACTCCCCGACCTTCTGAAGTTGGACGGCGTTCGTAAATCGTACGGGGATGGCGTCACGACCGAGATTCTCCACGGCATCGATCT
>CAMYJN010000272.1 GCA_947258625.1 uncultured Polyangiaceae bacterium
ATGCGAAAGGCGATTCGCTGCCTTATCCACGCCGTTGCGCACCAACGGCATGAGCGAGTCACGGGGACGGGCCATGTCTCAATTATACGGGACGAAGTGGCCTAGGAAAAGAAGCCGAGCTTCTTGAGCGCGCTCCCATAGATGAAGCGAATCATTCCGTCGATTTCCTCTATCGTTTTGGCTGTGTGGGGGTACCAAACGCGCTCTTTCTTGACTGCCCAGCGGTTGATGAAAATCGGTTGCTGATGGGTGTATCCCCGAAGCCCTCCGAGGCCGTTGACCTGGCCGACACCGCTGTCCTTCATGCCACCGAACGGCGCTTCCGGTGCGCCGTAGGCCATCGACGCATCGTTGATTACGACCGAGCCCGTTTCGAGTCGTTTTGCGATCTCGATGCCCTTGTGAATGTTGCTCGTCCAGACGCTCCCGCTGAGCCCGTATTGTGAATCGTTGGCAAGACGAATCGCCTCTTCTTCGTCTGCGACACGCATGACCGAGACGATCGGGCCAAAGGTTTCTTCCTGCATCAGCTCCATCGAGTGGTTGACGTTGCGCACGAATGTTGGCTTGTAGAAAAGGCCATCGCGGGTGTCGGACTCTCCACCGATCACGATCTCTGCGCCTTTCGCTTTCGCATCCTCGATGTGGCGCTCGATAATCGGCAATTGGCGATCCCAGAACACCGAGCCCACGTCGACGTCGTCGCCTGAGCCGTACCTGAGCTCGCTGACGATCTTCCGTACGTGTTCCTCGAACTCGTCGGCCACGGTTTCGACCACGTAGACCCGCTCCACACCCATGCAAACATGGCCCGAATTGATCATGGAGTTGAAGACCGCACCTCCGGCAGCGCGTTCGAGGTCGGCGTCCTCGCAGACGATCATGGCGTCTTTTCCACCGAGCTCCAGCGTGTACGGAATCAGCTGCTCGGCGCACGCCGCTGCGATTTTTTTTCCGGTTCGAACGCTGCCGGTAAACGCGATCTTCTGTACCCCGCCGCGAACGAGCGCTGCTCCCGTTTCGCCATCACCGTGCAAGGTCTGCACGACGCCCTCGGGCACCCCTGCTTCCAGTAGCAGCTGGACGGCCCAGTCGCCGGAATACGGTGCGACTTCCGAGGGCTTCAAAACGACCGCGTTGCCCGCGAGTATCGCCTGCACCGTCGGGTTCATCGCCAAAGAAAAGGGGCCGTTCCAAGGCGTGATGATGCCGACGACGCCAAGCGGCCGGTAGTGCATCAGGAGCTTCTTGTAAGGGCGCAGATAACCATGGAGCTTTCGCTTCTCGTCCGAAAGCTCCTTGACCGCCCTCCCACACCAGAAGTTGATGTAGTCGCAGGATGGAAGGACTTCCATGATCAAACACTCGAGCTTCGTCTTGCCCGTTTCGCCGATGATCGTCTTCGCCACCTCTTCGCGCTTTTCGACCAGAACGTCGATTGCACCCCGAACGATGTGCGAACGTTCCGCGACCGGTACACGGGCCCATTCCCGCTGCGCGTCTCGCGCTTTGGCGATTACGGCCTCCACGTCGGCTTGGCCGGCGACGAGGATTTCGCCCACGGATTCGCGCGTCGCCGGGCTCCGTATCCCAAGCCTGCGGCGCCCCTCGGAGGTGGGGGGAAGTGGTTCGACAATGGCCATCGATCTGCTCCTGTTTCTTCGCAGCCCAGAGGGCGACGACTGAAACATGTTCTACTGATCGGGGGCCCAAGCGCAAGCAGGCCCCGAAGGCTGGCATGACTGTAATATTACAATTATATTTCAACATATGCGCCCGTGGATGCACATGGCCTTGGTATGCCTGGCGGTGGCCGGCTGTGGAGATGCTTCAACGAGTGCGCCCGTTCGTCTTGGGACAGGGGGAAGCGGTGGCACCGTCAGCGTAGACGTCTGTGAGTATCGACCGCCAGTGGGAGACTTTGCGCCAACCATTGGCTGTAGGTGGACGCCTCCTGAGGCGCCGCCGGGGGCCAGCGCCGAAGCCATCGAGCTCGCCAGCATGAGTGACGTCGTGATGACGCCGTCGGTGGCGAATCTCACCGACGACAATGGGGATGGCCTCACCGACGTGTTCGATATCCCGGACATCGCGTTCGTGAGCTTCAACCGTTCGGCGGACGGCTGCTGTACGAGCAGAGGCGTCCTGAGAGTCGTCTCGGGCGCCTGCAACGGCGATGGAACGATGAACACGCACGCAAGCCTCAAGGGCCTCGGCGCGGAAGATTGGATTGGGAATTCCACGGGCATTGCACTCGGAAATCTGCACCCCGACGACCTCAGCGCGGAGCGTATTCCCGAAATCGTCGCCACCTTCAAGAATGGGGGCACCATCGCCTGGCGGCGAACCGCAGATGACGGTTCGGTCTGGGAAGTCATGTGGCAGAACGACGCGCTTCCGAACAACCAGCACACCCGTGGAGGCGCTCAACCGTCGATTGCCGACTTGAACGCAGATGGAAGGCCCGAAGTCATTGTGGGTAACGTCGTGCTCGATGGTCTGACGGGCAAAGGGCCGAACGATGCCGACCTACCGGTGGAGGCACTTGCCTGGGATGGGCGTGATCTCGAATCGGCGACCCCCGGGTCCAATCTCGGAATCGGAAACAACGCCTTCCTTGGTCCGGTGTCGACCGTCGCGGATCTCGATCGGGATGGCCTCCAGGAGGTGATCGCCGGCAACACGGTCTACAACCACGACGGAAGCCTGCGCTGGACCTACGAGTACACGACGATCAACTCCAGCTGTGGGGGTTCGCTCGATTGCGACGGCTACAATGCGGTCGGCAATTTCGATGGCGACGACGACGGCGAAGTCGTGATCGTTCGACAGGGCGAGCTCTTCATTCTCGACGATGATGGGTCCCCCGTTTCGGGAATTCCGCTGCCGATCCGAATTCCCGGCGCTCCCGCGGACGTTGCGGAGCCGACGTACTCAGCGGCTGCCTACGTGCCCTCTACCCCGCTTTATGACGAGGACGGGGACTTGTTGCCGCCGGAGCGGATTCTCTGCGGCGGAGCGCTGAATCTGCCCGCTTTCGACTCCGCAGGAAATCCAATCATGAGCGGCGGTTCCCAGGTGGTGGTCCAAACGGCGGGTGCGAACGAAAGCGGGCCGCCAACCGTGGCGGACTTCGATGGAGATGGATTTGCCGAGGTCGGCACCGCGAGCTCGACGGCCTACGTGGTTTTCGATTTCCAGTGTACCGGCGACCCGTTGCCCCCCGAGTGTGAGCGCGAGTGGGTCCGTTGGCTGGTCGAGAACGACGACTGTTCGAGCCGCGCGACGGGGTCTAGTGTCTTCGATTTCGAAGGCGATGGCTCCGCCGAGGTGGTGTATGCCGACGAAACGACGTTTCGAATCTTCCGGGGATCCGACGGCACCATCCTGTATGAGGACGCGACCCATAGCAGCAACACCCGTGTGGAGATGCCCATCGTGGTCGACGTCGACAACGACGGGAAGTCCGAGGTCGTCATCCCCGAGCCGAATACCAATCCCGGTCTCGGTGGCATCGAGATCTGGGAAGACGCCGACAACAACTGGGTCCGAACCCGGCGCGTTTGGAACCAGCACGGCTACAGCGTCACCAACGTCACCGAGGATGGTCAGATTCCGCGCGTGCCGGCGACGAACTGGACGCGCTCGAGGCTCAATAATTTCCGGCAGAACGTTCAGCCCGGGGGGCTTTTCGATGCGCCCGACTTCGTCGTACGGGGGATCTCGAGGCTCGATTGTGACGAGAGCCATTTCGTCTTGGAGATTGTCGTAGGCAACGATGGCTCGTTGAGCGTTCCGCCGGGCATTCTCACCCACGTGGTCGTGACCAGCGACGACGGGCGGATCTTTGACCTCGGTACGGTTGCGACTTCCGGGTGGTTGCTCCCGGGGCAGTCCGAGCAGCTCGAGGCCGTGTTCGTGATCCCGGATGGACCCTCGATCGGCGCGATCGTCGTCTCGGCGACCGTGGATGAGAACGGGATGGGCGGCCAGCAGTACAACGAATGTGACGATGAGAACAACGCGGCGACCTCGAACCCGCTCAGCTGCCCTTCGGTCGAGTAGCCCGGAATTCCGAGTTTTTTCGATTCGTGATCATAGGGATTGTCTAAGGCTGCCATCCGGGCGCATCATCGATGATCCGGTGCTCCGGACATCAACGATACCGCCGGCTAGCCGGCTGTTGATCCGACAGGGAGGGGTTTCTGACCTCGGTGGCATCGTTCGGCTTTGCGAGAAACATGCCGAGTATTGGGACGGCCTGCTTCCGAGCGCGATGCGGCTGAACCGCTTTTTCGAGCGCGCCCTGAAGTCACAGGACGATGTGTTTCAGTTCTGGATTGCTGAAAACGGGCACGGCGCGATGGTGGGCTGGGAGATGCTGTCCGCCGAGACTGCCGACCCGGCAAATCGGCGTCTGACCGGTCAAGCGACCACTTGTCTTGCGCGGCAGAGCTCGGCTCTTGGTCGCATGTTGGCGACCCACGCGATTCGTCATGCGGTGCGTACGCCGCTTCAGTACGTGTTCTCACGGGTGCCGACTCGCGACACGCTGATGGTCGGCGTGCTCGAAGCGGTGGGTTATCAAGAAGTGGGTTTGATTCCCGAAGCGCTCAAACCGCCTGCGCACCCCGAGCAACTCGAGTTCGTGTACGTCGTCGAGCCCTAGGCGCATCGTACGCGCTTGCCCTCCGCACTG
>CAMYJN010000273.1 GCA_947258625.1 uncultured Polyangiaceae bacterium
TTGGTGGCCCTCTTCGTCCTATTCGTCTGTGCTCACGCCAACATCGACTTGCTCCGACGTTCGACCTACCCGGTTCTGCTGGTTGCGGTGCTACTGATGATCGCGGTCGCCCTCGGCTTTGGGCGGAGCGCGGGGGGCGCGACCCGGTGGCTTGCTTTGGGCCCGGTCAACGTGCAGCCCGCTGAGCTTGCCAAGTTGGCGATGATCCTCTGGCTTGCGCACTCGCTCGCGAAGAAGTCCCATCGCGTTCAAACCTTCTCGATAGGCTTCCTTCCTCATGTTCTCGTGGCGGGGCTCCTGATGCTGCTCTGCCTCGCCCAGCCCGACTTCGGCAGCGCGGTGATGATCGCGCTGCTAACGTTCGTCGTGCTCTTTGCAGCGGGCGCGAAGGCGGGGTACCTGCTCGGCTGCGCCTTGATAGCCTTCCCGGTCGGCTACGCGGCCATCGCATCGTCCCCGTACCGAATGCGACGTATCAAGGCGTTCCTCGAGCCCTTCGAGCACCGTCAGGGTGCCGGCTACCAGATAACCGAATCCTTGATGAGCTTCGGCTCTGGCGGTTGGACGGGTGTAGGCCTCGGTGACGGCCGTCAGAAGCTGCTCTTCTTGCCTGAAGCGCACACAGATTTCATCAGCGCCATCATCGGCGAGGAGCTCGGGTTCATCGGGGTCATCCTTCTGAGTGCGGCCTTCGCCTGGATCGTCTTTCGCGGCCTTCGTGCCGCGTGGCGGGCCCAAGACGACTACGCCGGCTACCTCGCTGCGGGCATGACGCTGTTCATCGGCCTTCAGGCGTTCACCAACCTGGCGGTCGCCATGGGGCTGCTGCCCACCAAAGGACTCGCGCTCCCGTTCGTGAGCTACGGAGGTTCGTCGCTCCTCGTCAATGCCGCAGCAGCGGGCATCATTTTGAACACATCACGGTTCGGTGCGTCGCGCAGAGAACAACCACGAGCGAAGGCGAAGCCTGGGCGACACCAGCCGAAGCTACGGACGGCGAGAGGAGGTGCACGATGATCGGACGCATCATGGTTGCCGGCGGGGGTACCGGCGGGCATCTGTTCCCGGGGCTCGCGGTCGTCGAGGAGCTTCGTCGAAGGGTTCCCGGCCTCGAGGTGAAGTTCGTTGGGACGGCCCGTGGCATCGAGGCTCGTATTTTGCCAGGACGCGGGGAGGCCTTGGAGCTGCTGAACGTGACGCCACTCAAGGGGCAGGGCGTCGGCGCGCGGTTCAAGAGCTTCGCGCGGATTCCAACCGCCATGAAAGAGGCCGCTGCGATGATGCGGGATTTCGATCCTGACTTGGTGCTCGGCGTCGGCGGTTACGCCTCTGGTCCGGTGCTGCTCGCCGCTTCGCTGTCAGGAAGGCCCACCGCGCTTCTCGAGCAGAACGCCTACGTCGGGATGACCAATCGGATCCTTGCGCGCTTTGTCGACCGCGCGTACATCGCGTTCGAGCAGACCGAAGAGGTGTTTGGAGCCAGCAGGTCGCGACTCACAGGCAACCCGGTTCGGCAGCAGTTCGTCGAGCACGCGCGCCTCGCATTGGCCGACCCCGAAGGCTTCGAGTCGCGCGCCCGCACGGTACTCGTCCTCGGCGGGTCGCAGGGCGCTCGCAAGCTCAATCAAGATCTGCCTCGCGCGCTGGCCCGGGCCGGCCTTGCCGATCGCAGGCTAGAGGTCGTGCACCAAACCGGGGAGGCGATGCGCGAGGAAGTCGAGGCGATCTATCGAGAGCTCGGCATTCGAGCGAGAGTCGTCACCTTCATCGACGAGATCGCGCGCGCCTATGCGAACGCTGCGCTCGTGGTGGCGCGTGCGGGAGCCACGACCCTGGCCGAGCTTTGTGCCATCGGTCGTCCGTCGATCCTGATCCCCTTCCCGTTTGCAGCCGACGACCACCAAGCGAAGAATGCCGACGCCCTCGAAGTGCAGGGCGCGTCGATTTGTGTCCGGGAATCCGAGCTCGAGGTCGACCGATTGGCGGCGCTCATCGCGGGCCTTCTGGACGATCCCACCAAGCGCCAAGCCATGGCGCGCGCGGCTCGAGAGCACGGACGGCCGGACGCGGCGGCGGCCATCGTCGACGACATGATGGGCTGGATCGGCGGCGTGGACCCCTCGGGCGAGAGCACCCCGGCGCCCGAAATCGATCCGCCTTCGGGCATGCACTACAGTGGACTCGCCATGGCCCCGGCGCTTCGGCTGGGCGACCCCGGAGTCGCTCTTCGCACCGCCGCGCATCGCCCGCGCCGCCCGGTTGTCGTCGATGGAGCCGTGTGGGAGTAAGCGACCATGTTTCGCGGCAGAATTCGGTCCATTCACTTCGTTGGCGTTGGCGGTGTCGGAATGAGCGGCATTGCCGAAGTGCTGCTGGACTCGGGCTTCGACGTGACCGGTTCCGACCTCCGCCAAAACGATTACACGCGGCGTCTCGCGGACAAGGGCGCGAAGGTTTACATTGGCCACGAAGCGGAGCAGGTGACCGATGCCGACGTGGTCGTGTTCTCGTCGGCGGTTCCACCGAGCAATCCGGAGCTGATCGCAGCGCGGGCGGCGGGCGTGCCCGTCATTCCTCGGGCAGAGATGCTCGGCGAGCTGATGAGGCTCAAGGACGGCATCGCGATCGCGGGCTCGCATGGTAAGACGACGACGACGTCCTTGGTTGCCACGGTGCTGCGAGGCGCAGGGCTCGACCCAACGGTCATCATTGGCGGCAAGCTCAACGCGCTCGGCTCGGGGGCGGCCAGGGGCGCCGGAGACTTGCTCGTCGCGGAGGCCGACGAGTCCGACGGCTCCTTTCACCATCTCATTCCTTCGATTGCCGTCATCACCAACATCGATCCGGAGCACCTCGACCACTACGGTAGCCTCGAGGCCGTCAAAGAGGCGTTCGTCGACTTTGCCAATCGCGTGCCGTTCTATGGCCTGGTGGTCGCTTGTCTCGATCATCCAAACGTGCAGGACGTCTTGCCGAGGATCGACAAGCGCATCGTCACGTACGGGTTCTCGGTCCACTCGGACTATCGAGCACGCAACCCTGTCTTCTCGGGTCTCACCGTGGGCTTCGATGTCGAGCATCACGGCGAAAGCCTGGGTCAGTTCGAGGTTCGGATGCCGGGCATCCACAATGTGCTGAACGCGCTTGCTACGATTGCGGTCGCCGACGAGCTGCGCGTGGACCACGATCAGGTCCGTTCGTCGCTGCGCGGCTTCGAAGGCGTGCAGCGACGTTTTTCCATCGTCGGCGAAGAGAGTGGGGTCACGGTCGTCGATGACTATGGACACCACCCGGCCGAGGTCGAAGTGACCCTCGAGGCCGCGCGAAAGGCCTACCGATCGCGAATTGTCGTCGCCTTTCAGCCCCATCGGTACACCCGAACGCGAGACCTCTTCGATGAGCTCACCCGGGCCTTCAATCAGGCCGATGTCCTATTCTTGACCGGCGTCTACGCCGCGGGCGAAAAACCAATCGAAGGGGCCGATGCGGCTCGACTCGCCGAGGCGATTCGTGCGCACGGGCATCGTGACGTGACCTTGGTGGAAGACCGAAAGGATTTGGCCGATGCGATTGGCGAGCGGATTCGCCCGGGCGACATCGTCATCACGCTGGGGGCGGGAGACATCACGCGCACCGGCCCGGAGCTCCTCGAGGTGCTTCGCCGATGAACCGCCGGCGGGCCCCAACGAATGCCCGGAAGAAGCCGGCGCGCAAGAAGTCGATACCGAGAAAGCCGGTCGAGAAGAAGCCCGCTCCGAAGCGGCCCGCTCGAAAAAACGTGGCCGCCAAGAAGGCAGCTCCGAGAAAGGCTGCTGCGAAGAAGCCGACCCGAAGGGCCACCGCGAAAAAGACGGCTCGCGAAAAGCTCGCTAGGAGGGCCGCGACGAGTGACCGCAGCCAGAATCGACGGAGGCCAACGACCAAAAAGCCGCGACACCGCAAGCCCAAGAGGAGCTGGCGTGAACGGGCGGCGGGGGCTCGGGAAGGGCTGGGCGGATGGCTCCTGGCTCGCAGGGCTTGGCTGCGTCGTGGGGGACGGGTCGCCCTCGGCGGACTTCTGGTGGTTGCCGCGATTGGGATCGGGGAGCAGACGGTCCGCTACGCGCACGAGGCCGATGCCTTTGCGATTCGGGAGATCGACATAGAAGGCAACCACCAGCTCGAAGACATCGATGTTCGGCGCGCAGCGCGACTCCAAATTGGCTCAAACATATTCGAGATTTCAGCCGAAAACGCTCGGAAACACTTGCTTCAGCATCCTTGGGTCGGAGAAGCAAAGGTTGTTCGCAAGCTGCCCGGGCGCGTTCGGATCGAAATCGTGGAGCGCACGCCCGTCGCGTTGGTCGCGCTCGATCAGCTCTATCTGGTGAGCGAGGAGGGCGCCGTCTTCAAGCGGCTCGGCGTCGACGACCCTGTCGACCTGCCGGTTATCACTGGCATCGCATCGGAGCGATTCTACGACGACTTAGAGTACCGAAAAGCCATCCTGCTTCGTTCGATGGCGCTTCTTCAGGATTACGAAGGTGCGGGGCTTGCCAAGCGGGAGCCTGTCTCAGAAATTCATTTTGAAGGCGCCAACGGAATCGAGCTCTTCGTTGGCGACGATGGCATGAACGTACGCCTCGGCAACGGGCAGCACCGCCAGAAACTACGTCGGCTCCGGCAAGTCCTCGAGCGGCTTACCAAGG
>CAMYJN010000274.1 GCA_947258625.1 uncultured Polyangiaceae bacterium
CGACGGGTAGAGACCGTCTCGCCGCCGTGCGCGCCAGCGCGGCGCACCCGAGCGAGCCGGTGACCGCGGAGCTCCTTGCGCTGCTTGCGAACGACGACCATCAGCTCGTGTCCGCTGCAGCCGTGGCGCTAGGAACCCCTGGCAACGATGCAGCGGTAGCGCCGCTGGCGAAACTACTCGCGTCCGACGAGTCGCGTGTGCGGATGGCGGCGATCCGCGGCCTCGGGCGCGTAGCCACGCCCCGCGCGAGGGAGGTGCTGGTGAAGACCGCCGCCGCGCACCCCGACGCGTCGACGCGCCGACGGGCCGGCGCCGAGGTGCGACTGCTCGATCGGCACACGACGTCCGTGGGCGCCATCCGCGAACGCGCTAGTTCTCCATCGCAGTGACTGCGAGAGGTCCAGCGTCAGGCATTCCGTGCGGTGCGGCGCAAGCTGCTCGAGCGCATATCGGCGTCGGCCACTTCTAGAGTCGTTTGTTTTCTTTGCCTGGCGAAGTGGCGGTTGTGGTTGCTCGACGGCTAAATCCCCTACGTGAGCTGACGGACGACGTTGTGAGGAAGGACAGTCGCTCCCTCGGTCGCCCTTGCGATCATTCGCTCATGTCCGAGAAGTCATCTTCGTACCTCTCCCTCGAGAACATCGCGCGCCACCCACCACTGCCCATGTACCAACCAGAGAGTTCGCCAAACCCCTCTTCTGTGAGGTCTACCTGGCGGCCGGTCCTGCTGATAAACTTCATGCGCAGGGCTCCCTCATCGATCGCCTGCAAGAAAGAGAACACCACCTCGTCCACTACATCTGGAATGATGGAGCCCAGACTGGACGGGGCAACTTCCGTACCTCGCCACCTACGCGCAACGGGCGAGTTCGCTTGGGGTTGCAAGAGGGCACCGCAATTTCGGATTGCCGCATCTCGAACATTCTCGACTAGAAGCTTCGCAAACTCTTCAATCTCAGATGTAGGCATTCTCTCATGGCCCCCATGGAATACGAGTAGGACCGGCCACGCGGGCCTGTGCCTCCTCAAAACCCCGTCGACCGCACAATCGTTGACGTTTCCACGCTCGGGGTCAAGCTCGCCTACCCCCATGCTTCCGTTGCTCTACGCCATTTGCGCGACCGCCCGATCGAGCCTCCGGCCGCGGCGCGAACTCGCTCTGCAGAACCTGGCCCGCCGTCGCAGAGTTGGCGTGGCGAAGGCGGTGACCAAGAAACCAAGAGCGTCTCCGCGAGGCGGGATTGAGAGTGACGTGACGTCTTTTTGGGAAACCTCGGCGCCCCCGGTATTGCGCCAAGGACGCGGCGGAAAGCGCGGGCCCGGTTCTTTTTCTGTGCGAGGCCGGGTCTGCGCTGACCGTTTTTGGAAGCGGCCCACAGGTACCAGCGGCTTGCTGGCCCTACGGCAGCACCTTACTTAGACGAATGGGGCCAGACGCGCCGCAACCTCAGCGTGCTGAACACACCTGCGTGGTCGGAGTTCCAGAAGCCGTTGACTGGCTCTAGGCCCGTCACCTCCGAGCGGCGCAACAACACGTTGTACGGGTCGCGGGTCATGATGTGGTCGACCTGGTGGTCGAAGTCGGTGATGTCGCCGCCGTCGTCCTCGCCGAGCAGGGACGAGTTTAGGCAACAGCTTAGCGGTTCGTCCGTGCTGATGGGGACCATGCCGTTGGCCAGCAGGAGGTTGTAGGCGAGGGTGTCGTCGCCTGTGACGGTGTCGTCGTCGGAGTTGAGGTCGCCGACGAGGACGACGGGCAGATCGCTCGTCGCCGGACCGTCCGGCGCGACCAGCTCACCTGCCTGAAAGGCGCGGACCTGGGGCTGGAATGCTTCGAGGTGCGTATTGACGAAGCGGAACGGCTCGCTGCCGCGCACCCGGGCGTCGGTTGCCGTCCAGCCGCGAACGACCAACACTTCGCCCCCCAGGAGAGGGACGGGCAACAGGGTGTCGAAGTTTCCTCCTTTCTCGTTCCAGGTTCGCACGTAGGCCGCGCTCCGGGCGAGGATGACGTCGCGCATGGTCAAGCGGCCGTTGATGTCGGCGCCGTAAGGCCCGGTCGCGGTGTCTGGGTCCTCGTCGGCGGGCGCCTCGAAGTCGAACTCCTCCTGAACGACGACGACTTCGTACTCCTGTTTCCGCTGGTTGAGCTGCCCGAGCAGCTCCTGCAGGTAGTCGTAGCGGACCGTGGTCGCGCTCGGACCGTCTGTGAGGACCTGGAAATTGACTGGAGCCGTTCGCCAGAGCGCGACCTCCTGCAGGCCAATCAGGTCGGGCTTCTTCTCGAGGATCTCCTGAGCCAGGCCTTCGGCGCGGGTGGGGAAGTCGTTGTAGGTCACTTCGCGCAAGATCTGCCCGGTGGCGGCGATAAGCTCCTCCGGGGTCTCCGCGCCGATCGCCGGTGTGAGGTTGGCGCCGAGGTAGACGTTGCGGGTCATCGTCTTGAGCGGCTGGGCAGTAGCGGTCTGGACGATGCCGAGGGTGAGGGCCAAGCTGATGAAGGCGAACGAGCGCATGTGACAATTCCTCATGTGACGACTCCTGGTGGGCAAATGGGCCTTTCCGAGATTCAGGCCGTATCGGGTGGACGATAATAAACGCGCTCGTGGGGACAGAGCAACGCATTTTCTTGGCCCTGGCGGCACCCTACACCGAAACCTCAGTCCGGCGCGCGATGGTCGTGCCGGGTGGTGGACGCCAATATTGTTTGACGACCTTTGGCTTAGACTCTGTCGAGCCCGGTACAAGCATTGACGTCGCCCCCGATGCTGGAGCCCGTTCGTGTTCAATACCCATCGATCATCGACCACGACGACTCGACCACGAACTTCGAACGCCCAGGACGTACGGCGTATCTGTACTGCACGCGCCACAACGGTGGGTATTGGCTCGACCGCGACCTCGTCCGCGTTCCACTGACGTTCACGTTGGAGGAATGATCGGTCCGAACCTCGTCCGGGCCGAATCGCTCCTACCTTCCGACCTGTTGAAGTCCCTCGCACGCATGCTTTGTGCGCCCTCGGTTCTCCTGAGCCGAACGCCTCCTCCCCGCTTCACGTCCTCCACTCTCGCAACCGCGCGCAAGCGGAGCTGTCACAGCTGTCACAGCGGTTGCGGATGTTGCAGTTGCTTCGCGGGGCACGCGCCGGCCGTGGGCCGAGGAGACAGCTCTCCGGCTTCGGTGAAAGAGCTGCCATTCACGGCACACCAACAAAGGAGAACACCATGAGCACCAAGAAGCACACCATCTACGTCATCAACACCACCGACAGCGGCAAGAGCTACTGGAACCGCGCGGGGGTGGCCTTCGAGAACAGGGACGGGAGCTTCACATTCAAGCTCGACATCCTACCTCAGACGAAGTTCCAGCTTCGCGAGGAACAGCCCATCGCCAAGGAGGCGGCCGCCGAGTAGCGGCCGACCCACGGCAACCAGGGCGCCCTGCCCTGGTTGTCGCTCGCACGCACAGAAATCGACGCGCAAAGGCTGCGCCGTTTGCGGACTACCGGTGAAAAAGGCAATCCTTCTCAGGCGCCATCCGGACGATCGACGCGCAACCTTTGCGTGCGCGAAATAGCTAAAGAATTACGTATAGCGACAGGTCCTACGGCGACCCAGTTTGCGTTGTGTGACCGGCCCGAGTCGGGCGGGTCCAACCGGGGGGATTGTGATGCGTTACTTAGTGAGTTTGGTTTTCGTGTCGGCCCTGAGTGTCGCCTTTGTTGCCTGTGGAGGCGAAGGGGCTGATTGCGCTGAGCCAGTTGACGTCGCGGGTGAGTGGGAGATGACCTCAACGGTCGTGTCCGATAACTGTGACGGGAGAATGTCCCAAACGTTTCGAATGACGATCACACAAGACGGCAATGCGTTGACGGCTGAGACACCTGAGTTGACTTTCAGCGGAACGATCTGTGGCAACCAGATCCAGATGAGCGGCAGCTTTCCCGAGGATGACGGAACGGTGACGGTGAATGCCACGCTTGACGTCTCCGCCGAAGGAGATTCCATGCAAGGTTCCGACACCTGGACGTGGACGGACGGCTCCGAGAGCTGTTCGGGATCGGATTCCCTCAGTGGCACTCTCATCACGGGTCGATGCGAGGGCGCGGTAGACGGCACCGCGTGTAGCGGCGGAGCTTGCCTAGATGGTGCCTGCACTGCCCTGACCACCGTGAGCGGTACGGTCACCGTGGAAGAGGGGAACAACTCAACGTCGCCAGCCGTGGGTGCGACGGTCTCGGTGGTCGGAACCACCCTCAGCACCACAACGAATGATTTGGGCGAATTCTCCTTCGGCGTCTTCACCGGCGACTGGTTCTTCCAGAGCGAGAAAGACGAGCTTTGGGGAGAGATTCACATTGAAACCGTGCCGACGACAGGGCTAAGCGGACTCGAGCTCTTTGTCATTACAGATGCCGTCATCGCGGAGTTGGAGCGAGAGCTGGGGATCGAGATCGACGATGCGAAAGGCACTATCTCGGTCAATTTCGGCATCGCTCCGGGCGAGGCTTTGGGAGGCGAGACCGCGGAGTTGAGTGAGCTGTATGAGTATGCCACGGCGGAGAAAGCTGACGGCGAGGAAGTCTTGTCCGAGGAGCTTTTTCCCGGAGGCGGCCCAGACCTCACTTTTTGGAATGTAGACCCGACGGAGGAGCTGATCGTGACC
>CAMYJN010000275.1 GCA_947258625.1 uncultured Polyangiaceae bacterium
GGCCATCGACGGCGCAGTACTGTCCGAACTCGTTGCGGTAGGACTCCTGCCGCTGCTTGATCTTCCCGAGGAAGTTCGTCGCTTCGGTCACGCGAGCCTTATAGATGTACCCGGTGAAGGTCGGGATCGCGAGGGTGGCCAAGACACCAATAATCACCACGGTGATCATCAGCTCGGTGATCGTATAGCCTTGGTTCCTCTTCATTCCCATCCCCCTGTGCCCGAGGCGCTGTTGAACATCGTGCGCGACTGTGAATAGACCTCGAGAATGAACGTGTTTCCGTCGTCATCGAGGTCGCCCTCGGCCTGTGCGGCGTACCAAAAATTCGTTGCGGTATCGAGGTTGGTGGTGGCGGGCGCCGCCTCTCCCGGAAAGCCAGCGATGGTCGCGTAGCGAAAGCGCACGTACCCCGGCGAGCGAAGCCCAAGCATTTCCCAGGCCGGAGAGCTTGGCCAAACCACCGCCTGAGACCCTGGCACCGTCGCGGGCGTCCACGTGCCCCAGTTGTTTCCGTCCACCGCGGCATAATTGCCGAAGCGGCTGCGGTAGGCTTCCTGCCGGGTCTTGATCTCGTTGAGGACCGTCACCGCTTCGGTCACGCGGCCGCGGTACACATAGCCCTTGAAGGACGGAATCGCGACGGCGGCAAGGATGCCGACGATCGCAACGCCGACCAGAAGCTCGATCGTGGTGAAGCCATTGCTCCGTAGGTGACGCGACAAGGAAGATCCTCCAGCGGACAGTATATCAATCGGCGGCCACATCGCCCAGTTCGGGCGATATGTGTTTTGCCAAACGATATCGAAACTGCCTGAAGCTCATGCCAAGCAACTCTGCCGCCTTCGTCCGGACCCCTCCGGCCTGGTCGAGCGCGCGCAGCAAGAGCTCTTTTTCGACCTGGCTGAGGTACTGGTCGAGGTCGAAGCGTCCCTCGGGGATCTGCGGTACGTTTTTGGCCTTTTTCGAGGGATGGGTGCCTCCAAGGTCCTCTCGTTCGACAGTCGGGCCGACCGCCAGCGTCACCCCGCGTTCGACCATGTTTTCGAGCTCGCGCACGTTGCCCGCAAAAGACTGCAGCGCCATCCAGCGCATCGCTTCGGGCGAAAACTCCAAGCGCCGGCCCTGCAGTGCGGCGTGCTTCTGTAGGAAGTAGCCAGCGAGCACCGGGATGTCCTCGGTCCGATCGCGAAGGGGCGGCACCTCGATGCGAATGACGTTGAGACGATAGAAGAGATCTTCGCGGAACGTCCCTGCCTCCACCTCCATTTCGACGTCACGGTTGGTCGCCGCGACGACTCGAACGTCCACTTCGACCTCGCTGCTCCCGCCCACGGGGCGCACCGTCCGGTCCTGCAGAACGCGCAGCAGCTTCACCTGCAGCCCGGTTGGCAGCTCACCGACCTCGTCGAGGAACAGGGTGCCGCCATCGGCCGCCCGAAACAGGCCTTCCTTGGCAGACGTCGCGCCGGTGAACGCCCCCTTCATGTGGCCGAAAAGCTCGCTCTCGATGAGGTTCTCGGGGATGGCCCCGCAGTTCAGAACGACGAACGGCTGCTCGGCGCGTGGGCTCTGAAAATGAAGCGCGCGCGCGACCATTTCTTTCCCGGTGCCGCTTTCGCCGGTGATCAAGACGCTCGTGGTGGAGCCGGCGAGCCGCTTGATCAGATCCCGAAGCCGGTCCATCGGCGCGCTCTTGCCGATCAGCTGACCTTCGGTCCAGCGGGACTTGACCTGCTCGCGTAGGGATTGGTTTTCGGCCACGATGGCCCGCTTTTCGAGGGCCTTCTCGAGCGTTGCCAGGAGCTCGTGGTTCCTGAACGGCTTCTGCACGTAGTCGTAGGCGCCTTTGCGCATCGCCTCGACGGCCTGCTCGGTCGTCGCGTAGGCCGTGACCATCAGGGTCTGCGTGTCGGCCGACCGCGCCCGGACGGCGTCCAGGACGTCCATGCCCGTGCCGTCGGGCATCACCAGGTCGGTGATGACGACATCGTAAGGGTCGACGCTTCCAAGCGTCTCGCGCGCCGCGTGCACCCCGTCCACCACGTCTACGCGATAGCCTTCTCGACGCAGCAAAATCTGCAGCATCTCGCGCAAGCTGGCTTCGTCGTCACAGACAAGAATGCGTGCGGACACGATCCCCAAACCCCCACCTACACCTTACGTCAAATCCCGCGTGCGGCCACGAGACTTGCATGCATGGCCGGGTCCGCCTAGCTAAAGCCAGCGCGCCGGCCCCCGGCGCCGCTTGGCGGCCGAACGCAAAGCCCGTGTAGGCCGCTGTACTCCACGAAGTAGGCGGTGTGATGCTCGCGCGAGGTGACCTCGCAAAATGCGGTCTGGAGCCGGAGGGCGGCCACTTCAGAGACCTCCATCGCTTGGCCCGGGTCGCCGATGTACACCGTCACGCTGTAGCCGTCTGCAACGGTGTATGCGTCGCCGTCGCGCTCCACCCCGGGTGCCGCTTCGAGCATCGCTTCGAACGTTGGTCGTTCCATGCGCCGCAGCTTTGATGCGAGCGGCCGGCTGGTCAAGCCTTTGGGTTCGGGGTAGGGCGCTAACGTGGCGAAGGACGAGGAGGAGCTCTGGCAAAGTGAGGTCCTGGTCAGCGATTCGATTGGCCGCCTGATCGAGTTCTGGGGGTTCAAGCGAAACATGGGGCGCCTCTGGGCGATTCTGTACTTGTCCGACCGTCCGCTCAGCGCCCCCGAAATGCAAGATCGGCTTCAGCTCAGCAGCGGCGCCGTTTCGATGACTCTCAACGAGCTCACTCGGTGGGGAGTCGTCAAGAAGGTCTGGCTTCAGGGCGAACGGCGCGATCACTACGCGGCCGAAGGCAACTTCTGGAAGATGATCTCCCGCGTCTTCAACGAGCGCGAACGCGTCGAGGTCCTCGACGCCATCGACCTCATGGAAGACGCAATCCAGTTCTTGAAAGACAAAGCCAAGGAGCCCGACGATCGGGGCAGGGCGCAATTCCAAGAAGAACGCATTCGCGAGCTGCTCGACCTCGCGAGACTCGGCAAGCAGTTGCTCGACGCGTTGGTTAAGGACGCCAAAGTCGACGGAAGCCCTTTGATGAACGTGCTCCTCGGCGGAACCGACAAGCGCTAAGCGCAGCGCCGCCTTGGTCGCGCCTAGGCTTGCGCGACAAATTCGTGCCTGGGCTCGCGGGGATGTTGAAGCGCGCGGGCCAGGAACGCGAGCTGCTCGCGCCAGCATCGGCGGGCCTGGCGTCGCCAGACGAACGCATGAAACGCATGGAGCTCGCCTTCGTAGTAACGCGCTTCGCATTCGACACCCATCGCTTTGAGCGCGCGGTCGAGGCGGCGCGTGTCGTCGAGCAAGGGATCGCGAGTGCCGATGGGCACGAAGAAAGCGGGAAGGGCGCGGTCCGGACGCTCGCGGCGCTCGAAGACGTGCAGCGGGTCGGCGAGGTCCAGCTCGCCCGGCGCGTGTTGGTGAAGCGCTCCGACGTACAACTCGTTCATGCCTTCGAGGATGTCGTTCACCCAGCGCGGCAGCTTGCGTTTTCGGTTCAAACGCCCCGGGTTGGTGATTTGAAGCGGCGCGCAGGCAGGAGCGACCGCAGTGGGCACCAAGCCAGTGGCAAAGGCGCGCTGGGCAAAGGGCTCGGGACGCCGGTAGCAGCAACAGATGGCCAGTGCGGTGGCGAGATTGCCACCCGCGGACTCGCCGGCGAACACCAAGCGGCTCAGGTCGCCGCCGTAGGCTTCCGCGTGCTCGGACGCCCATTCGAGTGCCGAACAGATATCGGACACCGCCGCCGGGTACGGGTGCTCGGGCGCAAGCCGGTAATCGACGTTGAATACCAAGTACCCCGCTCGCGCGAACGCGAGCCCCATCAGCCAGTGCGTGTTCTTCGACAAGAGATTGAAGCCGCCACCGTGCATGTAGAGAACGATCGGCAGGCTGCCGGACCGCTTCGCGGGGCGGTAGATATCGAGCCTGTGACGCGGATTGCCGCCGTGTTGGTACGCGACGTCTCGGATCACCTCCACCCCATGCTTGGCCGGGTTCGAAAGCGGATGCAGGCGCCCGAGCCGCGCCAGGCTTCCAAAAAAACCTTCGCCAATGATGGCATTGGCCTGGCGTCGCAGCCGCTTGCGCGTGCGCTGCAGACAAGACATAGCCGCGGGCCTGGGGGGCATGAGCAACTTGTATCACGGTCTTGAAAAAGGCCGCTGGATTCGGCGCCGACTGGCCCGAATTGGCGGATTTTTTGCGGTTTGTCGGCGCGCGGCGTACTTCTTGGCGATGTCTGCAGCGAGCTCGAAATCGGTCGTTCTCGCGCTGCTCGCCACCCTCCTGGTCGCCGGCATGCCAAGCCCGGGGCATGCGGGGTCGTCGGCCCGCATCGATGCCTTCGTCGTGCGCCAGAAGATCACCAAAGACCTTCCGAAAATCAATCGCTGCTACGAGTCGGCGCTTCGCTTCGAGCCAGAGCTCGCGGGCAAGGTTTCCGTTCGCTTCGCGGTGGTGCGCAAGGGCTATGTCCGGGGCCTGCGGGTCGTCGAGAACACGACCGGCAACGATCGGGTCGAGCGCTGCGTTGCACGGGTGGTCAGTGCCATCCGATTCCCCAGCCGCCGAACGGGCAAAAGCCTCAGCTTCACGTTTCCATTCGTCTTCGCACCGCAGG
>CAMYJN010000276.1 GCA_947258625.1 uncultured Polyangiaceae bacterium
GTCGGCGCGCGCAACGCTACGATGGCCGCCGTTGGGCTTCCCGTCGCGCTCTCTGGGGCGATCATCGCGATGCACGCGATGGGCATCACAATCAACATGATGTCGCTGATGGCCTTGATCCTGTGCCTCGGCGTCGTAGTCGACGACGCCATCATCATCATCGAAAACATCTATCGGCATATGGAAGAGGGAATGCCGAGGCGGAAGGCCGCCGTCGTCGGCACACAAGAAGTCTTCTGGCCGGTGGTCGCATCCACGCTCACCAGCTGGGCCGCGTTCTTGCCGCTTCTCATGATGGAAGGCGTCCTCGGGGATGCGTTTTCCATCATCCCCAAAGTCGTCGTCGCCTCTCTCGCAGCATCGCTCATCGAAGCGATGTTCATCCTGCCGAGCCACATGGCGGATTTCGGAAAGCTGTCCCATCGAACGAACGCCGAGTCCGCGCCCCCGAAGACGCGCTTGCAACGCGCCGGCGCTCGCATTCTGGTCGCCTACGAACGGATTCTCCGCTGGTCGCTTCAGCATCGAGCAAGCGTGGTCTTCGGCACCTACGCCCTTTGTGGATTGATGGTTACCATCGCGTTCAGCGTGAAGGACGTGATCCTCTTGACCGAAGGCGACCCGAACATGTTCGACGTTCGGATCCACATGCCGACCGATGCGTCGAAAGAGGAAACCGAGGCGCTGCTCGCGGAGCTCGACGCGCGCATCATGGCGCTCGACAATCCAGATGTCGAAGCCACCGTGGCCGTTCGAGGCATGACCCGCACCGACATGGGCTTCAGCTCGGGCGACCATCTCGGCATGGTCACGGTCTTCGTCGTTCCGGTCACCGAGCGCAGCAGCCTGCATGCCGGTCGCGATCTGGTCGCGCAGGTCAGCGCGCTCTACGACGACGTCGTGGGCCCCGCGCGCCTCGAGATCGTCGAGGTGAGAGCCGGGCCGCCGAGAGGCGCTCCGGTCGCTGTGCGTATTCGCGGAGAAGACTACGAACGCCTGGTCGAGCTGGCCGAGCAAGTGCTCGCTGAGGTTCGGCTCACGCCGGGCACGCGCAACGCAAGCCACGACTACGAGCTCGGCAAGCAGGAGCTTCAGATCAAGGTCGATGAGCAGCGCGCCGCCCTTCATGGCCTCACCCCCGAAATCGTCAGCCGATGGCTGCGCAGCGCGTTCGGAGCAACGCCGGCATCGACGCTGCGCGAAGGCGACGACGAGATCGACATCCTCGTCCAACTGCGGGAAGACGTGCAAGAGGACCCTGCGCGGATCGCCTCCCTGCAGCTGATCGCGCCCAGCGGCGACGAGGTGGCCATTCGTGAAATCGCAGAAGTCTCACACGGCCGCGGCCCCGGCGTGATTCGACGCTATCAGCAGAAGCGGGTCGTGAGCGTTCTTTCGGGAATCGACGAAGACGCGACCAACAGCGGAGAGGTCAACTCGAGGCTGCAAAAGAAGTTGGCACCGCTAGAGGCAGCCAACCCCGACATTCGCTTCGAGTACGGCGGCCAGTTCGAGGAGACGCAGGAATCGGTGGACTCGCTCATGCGGGCGTTCATCGTCGCGATGTTGCTGATCTATACGATCCTGGCGACCCAGTTTCAGAGCTTCTCGCAGCCGCTCGTGGTGATGGCCGCCATTCCCCTGTCGTTCATCGGCGTGTCCGGAGGCTTCCTGCTGAGCACCAACGCAATTGGCCTGATCGCACTAGTCGGTGTGGTTGGGCTCACCGGAATCGTCGTCAACGATTCGCTCGTTCTGGTCGACTTCATCAACAAGCGGCGGGCGCGCGGTCTGCCGCTCGATGAGGCGATCGTCGAGTCCGGAAAGCTGCGCCTGCGGCCGATCTTCCTGACGAGCATCACCACGATTGCCGGGTTGTTTCCTCTGTCGCTGGCGACCGAAAGCCTTCCTCACCTGGCGCCCATGGCCCAGGTGATCGTCTACGGCCTGACCTTCTCGACGCTGCTTACGCTATTGGTGGTTCCTTGCCTCTACCGGCTCGACGTCGACCTTGCCCGGCGCCTCTCGCAGCGGTTCGCACCGCTGACCCGCTGGGCCACCGACCCGGGCGCCGCGGCCGTCGACGAGCCCATCGATACGACGGCTGAATAGCTCCGGGCCGGCCCGTGGCAAGCGGCTCGGGGAGCTGCTACGCGCAGATGATGGCCAAGCGTTTCGAAAACAAAGTCGTTTGGATTACTGGCGGGGGCAGCGGGATCGGCCGTGCGCTCGCGTTGGCTTTCGCCAAGGAAGGCGCCGCGGTTGCCGTGTCCGGTAGGCGCGAAGAGCGGCTCCAAGAAGTGGTCCACGAGCTCGAATCACAGGGAGCCAAGGGGCTGGCCGTCCGATGTGACGTGGCAGACGAGGCTTCAGTCGCCGAAGCCGTTCAAAAGGTGGTGCGCGGTCTGGGCGGCCTCGACGTCGCGGTTGCCAACGCCGGTTTTTCGGTCGCAGGTCGGATCGAAAAACTCTCCGCAGCCGACTGGAGGCGCCAGCTGGACGTCAACGTCATCGGCGCGGCGATGACCGCACGCTACGCGATTCCCCACCTGCGCGAACGCAAGGGCCGCCTCGCGTTCGTCGGCAGCGTGGCAGCAATGATGGCCACGCCCGGTGTCGGCGCCTACTCGGCATCGAAGTACGCGGTGCGTGCAATCGGACAGGCGCTCGCCGTGGAGCTCCACGGAAGCGGCGTCACCTGCACGACCATTCATCCGGGCTACATCGAAAGCGAGATCGCTCAAGTGGACAATCAGGGACGGTTCGACGCAGCACGCGAAGACCGGCGGCCCAAGAACCTGTTGTGGCCCGCGGATCGCGCCGCGCGCGTGATGGTCGACGCCATTGCGAAACGCAAACGCGAGTTCACCTTCACCGGGCACGGCAAGGCCGCGGCGTTTGCCGGCCGCCACATGCCCGGGCTCCTGCACTTCGGTTTCACACGAGCGAAGCCGTCGTCGCCGTAGCGGCTACTTCACCACGAAGCGGAACATGACGAGGAGGTAGGTCTCTTTGCGCGCTCCGATGTCCTGCCGGAGCGCCATTTCTACGCCGATTTTGCCCTTGTTGAAGCCAGCGCCGGCGGTGATCTGGTTGAGGTTGCGGCCTTGGTCCCGGCGGTAGCCCAAACGAATCGGAACCAGCTCGCCAGCGATGTAGCTCACGCCCGCGCCCGCGATCAGCTTGTTCTTCTCGAAGGTGGTGAAATCGATGAGAACGTCCCCGCCGATGGTGAAGGCGTCGATGGGGGTGAGCGCAACGCTGCCGCCAGCCGTCTGCGGCGCAAGCGCAGAGTAGGTCTTGATGAGGTTGTACCCGAGACCCGCGAGCTTGAGCCAGGGGATGGGGGTGATCGTGACCGATGCATCCAATGTGATCCCGTCGAACGAGGGCCCGAGGCGCTGTCCTTCGAAGCGGCTCGACCTCAACCGACCCCATCGAAAGCCTAAACCGATCCCGATCTGGGGGATGGCTTGAATCCCGATCCCGGAGCGCCAATCCCAACCGTCGTAGCGCCGGCCTTCGCCGCTGAAGATGCCGCGGAAGCTCGTCCCCACGGCGATCTTCTTGCTGGTGGTCGAGTCGGTGACCGAGCTGCCGATCGTCCAGTAGGTTCCACCATTGCTCTTGCTGCCTGGGATGATCTGGCTGAACGCCTCGACATGATAGGTGCTGACCGCAGCCATGTTCGAGGTGTTGTACGCAAGTGCGGAGATCGCCGTGGCCCCTGCGCGTACGCCAGCGCCCATCGCTAGGCCGTAGGTGGTTTCGAGCGTGTCCTCGGTTGGAACGAGCACAGGGTCACCGGGGCCAGCCGCACCCGAAGGTGCCTGGATCTGCGCCAGCGCGGTTGTCGCCGGGTGCAAGGCGGACAGGAGACCAACGATCACCGTCGCCCACAAAGCTTGTGTTCCCCCCATGGGTCGTACTCCCGCGGAAGCTAACAGCGATGGATCACCCTTCCAAATTGTCGACTCCGGCGCGATCAAGAGCTCAACGCGAGGGCGCCGCGCATTGTTCCCCGCGCGGCGTTGCGGGCGAAACCACGTGGCTCTAGGTGCACAGAATGCTGGATAAGATACTGGACAAATCCGTTCTCGGTTACACCGCGCTCGGCTACCGCTGGCGGTCTCATCCGCGAATTGACGAGGATTTGACGGGCAGGGTCGCGATCGTGACCGGGGCTACGTCGGGACTCGGCCGACAAACCGCGTCTGAGCTTGCGCGCCTGGGGGCAAGCGTGGTCCTGGTTGGAAGAAACCCCGAGAAGACCGAAGCCGTCGTCGAGAGCATTCGCCGTGAAACCGGCAATCCCGAGCTGCGCTGCGAAATCGCGGACTTGAGCGAAATGGAGCAGGTCCGCGCGCTCGCCGACCGTATTCAAGCGCCGGTTCATATCCTCGTCAACAACGCCGGCGTGCTGCTACCGGAGCGGTCCGAGACCCGGGAGGGTTTCGAAACGAGCTTCGCCACCAATCTATTGGGTCACTTCCTTCTCACCAACCTGTTGATCGACAAGCTCGAGGCGCCGGCGCGGATCGTCAATGTTTCGTCTGGCGGCATGTACACCCAGCATATTCGCGTCAACGACCTGCAGATGAAACGAGGCCGATACGACGGCACGGTCGC
>CAMYJN010000277.1 GCA_947258625.1 uncultured Polyangiaceae bacterium
TACGACGAAATCCGAGGCATCCGCCTCTACGAGCAGTTCATCGATCGCCGCTCATGGCTCGACTTCGTGCGGCGCGGCCACGAGGCGGCGCGCCGTGAGCTAGAGGCATTGGAATGACCTCCAGCCCCGTGCGCCCCGTCGTCGTCACAGCCGCGCGTCGACCGCGTAGCAGCTCACCGCGCACATCGAGCCCAAAGCCTACGATGCCGTCGCGCTCATCTTCACGCACACCCACGAGAGCATCCGACGAACGGTGCATCGAAGGCTCGTGCCGGCGCTCAAGCCGGGCGGCCACCTCTTCCTCGAAGCCTACAGCCCAGACCAGCTCACCTACGGCACAGGAGGCCCGCCCAACGCGAAACTTCTCTACGCCCTAGAGGACCTCCGCGAAGACTTTTCAGATCTCGAAATCGTAGAGCTCGAGCGGGCCGAGGCCGAGATTCATGAAGGCCGCTATCACACTGGCTTGGCGAGCGTGGTGCGGCTGGTGGCGAGGCGCTAGCTCGGACAACTCCGCGACGCTCACCTGTCCGCTCAGCGCCCCTGCTCCCTAAGCGTCCGCAAGCGTCATGCGTCCGCAAGCGTCGTCCGGGTCGCTTTCCCGCCCGATGAGCCCGAGCGCTTCGAGACGCTGTTGATTTAGTTCACTTGCGAACTATTGGCAGTGCCCTAGAGCCGTTCACAGATGAGCCAATCGAAGGAGCTTCATCATGTCAGAGGTCAACGCCCAAGAGCTCAACATCCCGTTCGACAACAGGCAAAAGCGTTTCGGTCTCCGCCCGCCAAAGCCTTCATTGAAATTCCTCGAGGCGCGCGCGCTGCTCGAGCTCGGCTCGCTCCTGCCAAACGCCCCCTCTCTGCTCGCGCAGCCGCGCGGCGATGGCCGTCCGGTCGTGCTCATGCCTGGCTTCTTGGCCGACGACCGCTCGCTGTGGCCCCTGCGTGGGTTCTTGAACTATCTCGGCTACGACGCTCGTGGCTGGGGGCTCGGCCTAAATGGCGGAGGCCCCGAAGAGTACGCCGAGCGATTCCTGAGCGGCCTCGAAGACTCGGTGCAGGGCGAAAACCGTCTCACCTTGATCGGCTGGAGCCTCGGCGGCGTGGTCGCGCGCATCGTCGCGATGGAACGCCCCGACGCCGTGCGTGAAGTCATCACCCTCGGCACCCCGGTCGAGGGCGGCCCCAAGTACACCAGCGCGGGCGCCTACTACGCACGCAAACGCGGCCTCGATCTCGACGAGTTCGAACAGCACGTCCACGAGCAAAATCAGCGCGGCCTGCAGGTCCCGCTCACCGTGGTCTACAGCCGCAGCGACGCGGTCGTTGGCTGGCGCGCCGCAATCGACCGATACAACCTCCACGCCGACCACATCGAAGTTCCCGGCTCCCACATCGGCCTCGGCTTCAGCCCTCGCGTCTGGCGCATCATCGCGGGGACACTCGCCACCCAGCGCCGTGCACGTTCGATTTGATTGTCCAATAGCTGGCCCGTCTATCGTCGCCGCCGCCGTTGCCGGGGCCGCAGCACTGCCAGCACCAGCAGGACGAGCCACCCGCCGGCTTGGCTCTGGCCTTGCACGGCGCAGCCGCCGGAGGCGCCCGTGGTCCCCGGCGGCCCCAAGCTTGGCACCCCGCCATCCGAGGGCCGCGGTTCCACACTGCCGTCGTGCCACTCGTACGCGCCCACGTCGATGCCGTCCCCTTGCGGGCGCGGGATGAGGTCCCGGTCCAGCTCGGGCGCACCGGTCGTCGTCCCGGTGTCGACGGCGGCCGCGGCCTCGCGCAGGTGAAGGTCGGCGTTGTCGAAGTCCACGAAAAACGCCGCGGTCTCATCCATGCTGAACGTGATGTTGTTTTCCTCGATGACTTGCTCGGAGTTGCTGAGCGCGGTGGTCAGATTGTTGCGCACGACGCATCCCGTCGGGGCGGTGCCATTCTTGTGGTCGTCGATGCTGATCCATGGAGGGCCAGGACGCTCCTGGTTGAGGTCGACCACCGTGTTGTTGGTGATGGTGGAGTTGCGCGCACCTAGCAGCGTGATGCCGTGCCAGTGGTCGGTGACCACCACGTTGTTCTCGACCACCCAGTCCACGAAGGTGCCGTCGAAGCACCCGATTCCCTGCAAGGCCCCGCGGTGCGGCTGGTTCGGGTCCTCGTAGTTGATGAAGGTATTCCCGCGCAACACGATGCCGACGACCTCGCCTGTCCCGACTCCGCCATCGCCGACCGACCACGACTGAAACCCGTCATCGTGGTGGTCGTCCACGGCGTAGCAATTCTTCACCGTGTTGTACTGAAACACCGAGTGGTCGCCGAGCCCGCGAAGCCCGTCGCGCGAAAAGTTCTCGATGAGGTTGCCCTCGACCAGCGAGTGGTCGGCAGAGACGCTGATGCCGTAGCCGACGTTCATCAGCAGGTTGTTGCGAATGGTCATCCGCGTCCCATCCACGCTGATGCCGCTACTTGCTCTGTTGATCCAGTCCTGGGCGCTCCAGCTCGAGGCGTCCGCAGTGGACATCAGCACGCAGGCTTCAACGCGCACTCCTTCGCTGTTGCCGTCGACGTCGATCAGGTAGCCCGCGTTCTCGCCCCTGACGTGCAGCCCCCGCAAGGTCCAGGCTGAGCTATTGCGAACCAGAACGGACGTGAACCGTGGCTCCTGCCCGTTCACGGCGGCGATGGTGATGGTGTCGGCGTTGTTGGCGGATTCAATCCTGAGCTCCCCATAGTCGCCCGACATCAGCCAAACCGTATCGCCCGCCGCGACGTCACCCGCGTCAATGGCGTCCTGCACCGAGGCCCACGGATTGCTCTCGCTTCCGTCCCCCGCGCTCCCCGCGCTCGCATCGACGTAGTATTCCGCGGCATCGGCACGGGTCGCAATCGACACAAAGAGCGCGGTCGCAAGCACAAACATCCCCATTCTCGCCATCGTACGTTCCTTGCTACCCGCCCCCACCCGAAGCAGACGTACTCTCAGCGTAGAATCGCGCCGTGCGACTTGCCACCATTTCACCGCGCGGGTCCGGAATCCCGCGGCCGCTGTCGCCCTAGACCTCCAATCGCTCCTTGATGTTTTCCATCGACAGCTGGGCTTCTCGCTGGTTGCGCTTGAACACGGCTTTCTCGGCCAGCTTCCCCAACACCGGAACCGGGATGGTGTAGTCGACTTCGAAATCCAGCTTGGTCCCGCCTTCATGAGGCGCGAAGGTGAACGCTATCGTGCTCGTCATTCCCCCTTCTTGCTTGCCGACCGAGCGCTGGTTTGGGACCTGCTCGGTAATCTTGCTCTCTCCATGAAACGGAATCCCAATCATCGAGTAGGTCCAGCGGTAGTGCTGGCCAACCCCCGAGCCGCTCACCTCGGTCACCTCGGTCAAGCCTACGAACCACTCCGGGAGTTTCGTTGGGTCGGTGACGTATGCAAAGACCTTCTCGACCGGTGCACTAATGCTGATGCTTTTGTTTATCCTGGGCATGCCTTCACCCTCCTTTTCGGGAAAGGTGATGCTACCAGGGCGTTCAATTCTTGGGCATACGTAATTATTTACCTTCGCCGCGAGCACTTCACGCTGGCAACGCCGCCACATCGCACATCGCTCAGAACACGAGCCGAGATTGTGCAAGGTCCCAATGTGCACGGCGTCGTGTTCCGATCTGCGATGTCTGCGACCCGCGTAGTGTTCCTTTGCTCTGGCCTAACACGGCACCGCTGGCGACCATCCCTACGACTCCTCCGGCAACGAGTATCCCGCCTGCGAAAGCCATTCCGACTCCACTCAAGTCCAAATCGAAGCCCTCCGAGGGCGCCTGTCGCCGATCGTAAGTTAGGCCGGCTGCCAGAAGAGGCACTCCTATCGCGGTCACCACGGCCGTCGCGATAAGCCACCCACGCGCTTTCCCCGCACGCGCGCTCTGAGGCGAAGCCAGCATAGCGAAGATAGGCATCAATCCAACGAAGTACCGCATGACAAACTTCCCCGTTTACGGCTGCACCTCACACGCCGCCACATCGCACATCTTTCCGCCAGGTCGCGACACGTTTCACAAATCACGAAGCCCCTTCGCCGCCCCGCCAAATCGCCCTCCTCGACGCCGAGCTCCACCGCCTAGCCCGCGGCGCCGGCCGCCTCCGCCTCCGAATCGGCCAAGCCCTCCACCGCCTCGGTGACGGCGTCCACGAGCTCGGCTTCTCAACCTTGGGCGCGTACGCCCTCGAGCGCTGCTGCCGCGGAGGTCGGTGGGCAGCCGAGAGCCGCACCCTAGCGCGCCGTTTGCAATTGCTGCCGCACTTGGCCAACGCCCTCGAAACCGGCTCCATCGGCTGGAGCATGGCCGAGCTCCTCGCACGTCACGCCACCCCGCAAACCGAAGCCGCGCTCCTCCAAGTCGCACGCGGCAAAACGGTCCAAGCCATGCGCATCGCCTTGAGCCCGCAAAAATCACCAGACTCACCGGCGCCACCCCAACTAGACGACGACGAGCTCGCGCGCACCCTCTCGCTCACGCTCCCGGTCGAAGAAGCCTGGACGCTCGAAGCCACGCGCATGATGGTCGAGCACATGGACGGCAAACGCACCAGCGGCCACTTCCTCGAGTCACTCCTCGCCGAGGCC
>CAMYJN010000278.1 GCA_947258625.1 uncultured Polyangiaceae bacterium
GGCACTCGAAGCCCATGCCACAGGCGCTCGGGTGCGGGTGCTCGACCGCTTTCACGGAGGTGGCGCGACAGCGATTAGCGGCGGCGTATTCTACGCGGGCGGCGGCACGCATATCCAACGTGAAGCGGGCGTGAGCGACGATGCCGACGAGATGTTTCGCTACCTTTCGCTCGAGGTGAAGGGCGTGGTGTCCGAAGAGACGCTCCGCGACTTCTGCAACCGGAGCGTCGAGAACCTGGGCTGGCTCGAAGGGCACGGCGTTCCGTTCGAGGGCTCGCTCTGCCCATACAAGACGAGCTACCCGACCGACGACTACTACCTCTACTACTCGGGTAACGAAGGGTTCTCTCCCTACAAGGACGCGGCGAAGCCGGCCCCGCGCGGCCATCGTGCCAAGGGCGCCGGGCTCCCGGGCGAGAGCTTCTACGAGCCACTTCGCAAGGCCGCAGCGCGCGTCGGCATCGAGGTCGAGTACGAGACCCGGGTGACGCGCCTCGTCGTCGACGGTAAGAACCAGGTGCTCGGCGTCGAGTACCGGCAAGTCAAAAAGGGGGTTTGGAGTCAGCTCTACCGTCGCCTTCACCAGGCCGGCATCGCCATTGTCAAATACCATCCGAAGACGGCAGCGAGGCTACGCGAACGCTGCTTCCAAATCGAAGCCGAGCACTCGGTGGTCAAGCGCGTGCGTGCGCTGAAGGGCGTGGTCCTCGCAGCCGGCGGCTTCATTTACAACCGCGCGATGGTGAAGAAAATCGCTCCGAAATACAGGACGGGAATGCCACTCGGGACGACGTCGGACAACGGGAGCGGCATCCTGCTCGGACAGAGCGTGGGCGGCAAGACCGACCTCATGGACCGAATCTCGGCGTGGCGATTCATCAACCCACCGGAGGCGTTCGCCAAGGGGATGATTCTCAACCAGAACGGCGAGCGCTACATCAACGAGTTCATGTACGGCGCCGCGGTGGGCGAAGCGATGGTGGAGCAGAACGGCGGGGTCGCCCTTCTCATCATCAACGGCGAGCTCAAAAAGCTGGCGCGCGAGCAGTGCAAGCCCGGCAAGGCGCAGTGGTTTCAACGGGCGCCGGCGCTTCTCAATTTGTGGTTCAACAGCAAAGAGGCGAAGACGGTCGAAGAGCTCGCGAAGGTGGCCAAGGTCTCGGTGGACACGCTTCGACGCACGCTCGAGGAGTACAACGACGCCGCCGATGGCAGAGTTCCGGACCGCTTCGGCAAAGATCCGGAGAAGATGCACGCGATGCGCAAGGGGCCGTACTTCGCCATCAACGCGGGCATCAAGAGCAAGCGCTTCCCGTGCCCGACGCTGACGCTCGGCGGTCTGGTGGTCGACGAGCGTACCGGCCAGGTGATGGGCGAACGCGGTGGCGTGATTCCCGGCCTGTATGCGGCGGGGCGGAACGCGGTGGGCGTCTGCTCGCGGCAGTACGTGAGCGGCTTGTCGATTGCAGACTGCGTGTACTCGGGGCGGCGCGCAGGAGGTGCAGCAGCGCGCGGCGAGGTCTACGCCGAGAAAGACGCACCGCCTGCATCGGAAGCGCCGCCCATCGAGGCCAAGCCTGCAGAGGGGACGCCGCTTGAAGGCCTGCCCGTGCTCAGCGAGCGCCAGATCGCCGATCCGTCCCCCGAGACGCATGCACAGCATGGCCGGCGGGCGCGAAAGGACGGGCTCTACCCGCGGCAGTCGCTCAACCGTTCGATTCGACGCCCCGGCGGCACGACGCGCTTGGCCGAAACGCCGCGCGGGCGGATCTCCAAGCGCGTGACTTGAAAGCGCGGGAGCGGCTTGACGGGGACCGCGGCCGGCGCAAGGGTGGCCCCACTGCAATGACGGAAGAGCTGAGCGAAGAAGAGGCCCAAGAATGCATCCGGAAGCTGCTCGGCTACCTCGGCGACGACCCCGAGCGTGAAGGGCTGATCGACACGCCGAAGCGGGTGCTTGGCGCAATCCGGGAGCACTTTCGCGGGTATCAGGAAGACCCGGAAGAGCATCTGTCCCGAACGTTTAGCGAGGTCGAAGGCTACGACGAGCTGGTGCTCGTGAGCGACATCGAGATTTACAGCCACTGCGAGCACCACGTGGTGCCGTTCGTGGGCAAGGCGCACGTGGCCTACATCCCCGACGGCAGAGTCGTGGGCCTTTCCAAAATCGCCCGCGTCGTGGACACCTTTGCCAAGCGGCTGCAGGTCCAGGAAAAGCTCACCGCCCAAATCGCCAACGCGATGAACGAGACCCTGCAGCCCCAGGGCACGGCGGTCATCCTGCAGTGCCAGCACTTTTGCATGTGTTACCGGGGGGTTCGAAAGCCCGGCTCTTGGACGACGACCAGCCGGCTGACCGGCTGCTTTTTGAAAGATGAAGCGGCCCGGATGGAGCTCCTGACACTGATCGGCATGCAACGCTCGATCGGCGGCGCGGGGAGCTGAGCCGGCTCGATCTCAGTGCGTTTGCGGCGTACAGTAGCCGCATGCGCGAAGAGCACTACGACTGGGTCATCATCGGGTCGGGTTTTGGCGGCAGCGTCTCCGCACACCGGCTCACGCAAAAAGGCTACAAGGTCCTCGTCCTCGAAAAGGGGCGGCGCTTCCAAGACGAAGACTTCCCGAAGAACAACTGGGACGTGAAGCGCTGGCTGTGGAACCCAATGCTCGGCCTCAAGGGGATTTTTCAGATGTCGTTCATGAAGCACATGACCGTGCTTCACGGTGTCGGGGTTGGCGGCGGCTCGCTCGTCTATGCAAACACCTTGCCGACGCCGAAGTCGCCGTTCTTCGAGGGAGGGTCCTGGGGTGGTCTCAGAGATTGGGAGACCGAGCTCGCACCGCACTACGCGACCGCCAAGCGGATGCTCGGGGCCACGCCGAATCCACTCGAGACCAAGGGCGACCGGGTGATGAAGGAAATCGCGCGCGACATGGGTCGTGAAGAGCACTGCCACCCGACCGAGGTGGCCGTGTACTTCGGGGAGCCCAACAAGAAAGTGCCTGACCCGTACTTCGATGGAGAAGGTCCCGACCGCGTGGGCTGCAACTTCTGTGGCGCCTGCATGACCGGCTGCCGAATCGGCGCGAAGAACACGCTAGTCAAAAACTACCTGTACTTGGCTGAGAAGAACGGCGCCGAGGTCCGACCGGAAACCGAAGTGACCGCCGTCCGGCCGCGTGAGGGCGGCGGCTACCGGGTCGAGACCAAGCCGACCTTCGGCAAGAGCGGCGCAGACGCCGTCACGGCAGACCGGGTGATCCTCTCCGGGGGTGTGATGGGCACGATGCCACTTCTCCTTCAAATGAAGGAGGACCCAGAGGGCCTTCCCAAGCTCTCCGACCGCGTCGGCGACTTCGTCCGCTCCAATAGCGAATCGCTGATTGCAGTCGTCTCACCCGAGAAGGGTACCAACTTCTCGAAGGGCGTCGCCATCACGTCGATTCTGCACACCGACGAGCACAGTCACATGGAGCCGGTGCGCTACGGCGCAGGGTCTGGCTTCTTCCGAACCTTGCTCGCGCCCCACGCACCGGGGCCAACGGTTCTATCGCGAATTTGGGGCGGTATCGCGGCCTTCATGCGCCAGCCGGTGCGCTGGTTGAAGGCGCTCTTCGTCAGCGACCTGGCCAAGCATTCGCAGGTCCTGCTCTACATGCGCTCGCTCGAAGGCACGCTTCGCATGAAGCTCGGGCGAGAGTGGCGAACCGGGTATCGCCGTGCGCTGGTCACCGAGGTGGACGATCCGAGCCAGGCGCCGTCGGCGTTTATGGAGGAGGCGACCGACCTCGCGGAGAGCTTTGCCGACAAGGTGAACGGCGTCACGACGACTCTAATGACCGAAACGCTGCTGGGCGTGCCCTCGACGGCTCACATTTTGGGCGGTGCGTGCATGGGCGACTCTGCGGAGACGGGCGTGATTAGCGACAAGCACGAGGTGTTCAACTACCCGGGGCTCTATGTCATCGACGGTTCGGCGATTTCGGCGAACCCGGGCGTCAATCCTTCGCTCACGATTACGACGCTGGCCGAACGCGCGATGAGCCTCATCGAGGCGAAGCACCTCCCGGCATCGATTGAACCATCGACGGAGAACGTGCGTACGTCTGAGAACGTCGCGCACGTATAAGGTCATAGCGGGGCGCGGAGACATCAGCGTCAGCGTCAGTGCAAGCGTCAGGCGGCAGACAGCAGGCGGCAGCGCGAGCCCGCAGGGCGAAGCCCGGCGCGAAGCGCCGGCAAGGCGGAGCGCAGCGACCGCCGCGCCAGGCACGCTGCTCACTCGCGTGAGAGTGATAGCAGGATTACGGGTGGGGGTGGGCGGGCGGTGTAACTAAACCGAACCACCCACCAAGCCCAGCAACCACCCCACACCACACCCGCGGCAGCACAAGCCGAACGGCGACGCCCCCCCCACACCACACCCGCGGCAGCACAAGCGCGGCCCCTACCGCCCCGTGACCAACTGCGTCAGCGTAGCGCCGGGCTCTTCGGGCTCTGGCGGCTCGAGCCTGAACGTCTCAACCACCTCGCCGCCGCGTTCATCGCAGTAGTACGCCCACTCGCCCCACTGCGGGTCGTCGAGCTTGAGGAAGAGCGCAACGCAGGCGTAGT
>CAMYJN010000279.1 GCA_947258625.1 uncultured Polyangiaceae bacterium
TGGCGAGCTGATGCTGGCGATTCTGGCGGAAACGATGCGGCGAGAAGGCTACGAGTTTGCCCTCGGCATGCCGGAGGTCGTGGTTCGTGAAATCGATGGGAAGAAATTCGAGCCCGTCGAAACCGTCGTCGTCGACGTGCCGCAGAATCACGTGGGCACGGTGACTCAGCTCCTCGGCGACCGGCGCGGAGTGATGGTGAAGATGAGCCCGCTCGGCACCAACCGCTCCCGCATCGAATATCGCGTTCCGTCGCGAGGCCTGATCGGCTTCCGATCCCTGTTCATGACCGAAACGCGTGGCGAGGGGCTCCTCAATACGATGTTCGAGGGCTGGGACCCTTACGCCGGCCCTCTACTTCGCCGGAAGAACGGCGCAATTGTCTCCGATCGGAAGGGCGTCACCACACCGTATGCGCTCTTCAACCTGCAACCGCGGGGCAAGCTCTTCGTCGGTACGGCAACGAAGGTGTACGAAGGCATGATCGTGGGCGAGCACAACCGCCCGAGCGACCTCGACGTGAACTGCACCCGCGAAAAGAAGCTCACCAACATTCGGGCCGCAGGGAAAGACGAGAACGTCGTCCTGACCCCGCCCAAAGAGCTCACGATCGAAACCGCACTCGATTGGATCGACCAGGATGAGCTGGTGGAAGTCACCCCGGATTCCGTCCGCATCCGCAAGGCGTTGCTCCAGTGCAACCTCCGACCGAAGCGCGAAGCCACCAAAAAGGGCTAGCGCTTCGAATCCTGGACCGCCTTGGGGAGCGCGCCGGTCAAGCTCAACACCGCGCGCATGCATCGATGCGCGACGTCGACCGGCCCGAGATGCATCATCGGACAGCCACCGGGGATCACCGTCGCGCCGTATGCCTCGCAAAGCGCAGCCGCCTCGGGCGAAAATGAGCCTCCATCGATTGACCGGTGAAACCAAACGCGCCGAACGCCGGCGGCTTTGCACTGCTGAGCGATTTCGATGGCTTGGTCGGGATGGGTGGCGACCATCACGGCACCCGGAGGCTCGGGAAGGTCCGCAAGCGAGCCGTAACAGCGTTCCCCTTCCACCGATTCGGCGTTGGGGTTGACCGCGTATACTTCTCGTCCGCTCTCCTTGAGCTTCTTGAAGATGAGATTCGCTGGAGCGTTGCCGCCGCGTGACACTCCGGCGACCGCAAAGCGCTTCTCCGCCAGGAACGCTGCCGCGGCCTCGGATAGCGACGAGGCGCCAACCGGAATCGACGCTTCGGCCGCCGCACGCCCTGATCGGAAGTAGCTGTAAAGGAACAGCGCCACCAACAGCGCCTGAAAGCCCCAGCTTGGAATCATGCGTGACAGTGAAACCAGGTCGGTAGAAACGGCGTAGGCGCCTGCCCAAGCGAGGCCTGCGATCACAAAGACCGTGATCGGAAGGACACCGCGGCGCTCGACCGGCTTACGGTCTGCCCACAAGAGGAGCACTGTCCAGCCGAGCATGAGCGCCGCTCCAAATCGCATCGCGTAGCGGTAGTCGGCCGTTGGCTCGAAGTTGGGGTCACCGTATGCCGCACGCCCGAGCTGAGGAAAGAACATCAGGACACCAACAATGCCATCGGCAACTGCACCGACCCAGTATGAAATTCTCAACCAGCGGATCTCAGACATGACTCCATGGTCGACGAAGGAGGTCAGTCGCACGGCCCGGGGTAGGCCCCAGCGTCATGGCCAGCTTTGGCGGCTGGTCGTGCGCAGCGAGAGATCCGCCGCAAACTCCCGCGCGCGGAGGAGGACCAAACCGCCTCGGCTCGGCCGACACACCATCCCGTTGCCGGCGACTGACATCCATCACCCCCCGAAGATGCAATGCCTGTGCCACCATCAATGCCCCAAAAAACCCTGCAGATCCGCACGGTGAGCTGGAACGGCGCGAAGAATCTTCGCATCGGCCGTGATGGCCGCATCGGTTGCGCAAATTGCCGACGGGGTCGCCTGGAGGTCATGATGGCTTGGCGATGGCCAGGTCAAGGGGCAAAGGCGGAGACCGAAAAGGCCCGGTCGGGGGTCGATCGGAAGCGGATCGTGCAGCGCTCGAACGCGCCCTGTCCGACGTGAAGCCCTTGAACCCGGCTTCCAAAAAGCGCGTGATGCCCGCGCCAGGGAGTGGCTCCGCGGCGCGACCCCCTTCGCGGGGCGCGCCAATTCGACCGACCGAGTCACTGGTTCTCGAACGTGAAGCGAACGGCATCGTCCTCGGCAAGCGCAGCTCGACCCACGCGAGCATCCTCGACGCCCTCGAAGATCCAAAGCTCGAAGTCCAAGCCGAGTGCGACCTGCACGGCCAAACCGCACGCGAGGCCGAACGCCAAGTGCTCCGCTTCGTCCGCGAAGCGCAACGGAGCGGTAGGCGCTGGGTCCTGATCATCGTCGGCAAGGGTCTCCACAGCCCAGGCGGAAGGGCCACGCTCAAATCGAGTGTCGCCGAAGCCCTCAGCAAGCGCGCCCCCGCCCGCTTCGTCCTCGCATTCCGGACGGCCCCACGCCACCTAGGCGGCACCGGCGCCTTCGTTGCTCGCCTCGTCGATCGGCTCTAAACCCGGCTTAGCGCCGGCCGGCGTTCGCTTCGCTGACCTGCTCGTTGAGCGTCCAATAGTCGTAGAGGATTCCGATGCCGGCCACGCCAGCGGTCACCAAGTAGAGCAGGCCCGTCAGGTACTTGCCCATGTAAAACCGGTGGATCCCGAATACGCCGAGAAACGTGAGCAGGATCCAAGTGACATTGTGGTCGACGGGACCCGAGTCATATCGAAGCTCCGCCGAGCGATCGAGTGAGGGCATCAGGAAAATGTCGATCAGCCAGCCGACCCCGAACAGGCCCAGGGTGAGAAACCAAATCGTGCCGCTCACCGGACGCCCGTAGTAAAAACGGTGCGCGCCCATGAAGCCGAAGATCCATAGCAAGTAGCCCATCCCCAGATTGTGCGTATCACCCTGTGCCATGGAGGATCTCTAGGCGGAAGTCACGAGAGGGCAAGCGGTCTGCTGGTTAAGCAGGACGCCTTCGGCGGCAGTTGGTCCCGCCCCACCGCCCCCACACTATCGCCTACCCTTTGCTGATCTTGCCTTCTTTGTGGGGCTGGTGGCTGCGGCACTTGGGGCAGAACTTCTTGATGTGGAATTTCTCCGGCATCGTTCGCTTGTTTTTGTCGGTCGTGTAGTTGTCTTTGCCGCAGGTTTCGCAGCTTAGCTTGATGAGATCACGCATGGGAGTGCCTTGCCTTTTCGGCTGGAAGGGGGCGCAGTGTAGCGGGGCTTGCGGCCCGGTCAAATCCGGGCTCGAACCCCTAGATCCGAACCCTCGATCCGGTGTAAACCCTCGAAGATGTTCGAGACTGACCACAGCAGCGGCACCCCAGCTGAATACATTGCACGGCGGAGCAAAACCGTGGGCGAGATGTTCCTCAAGCGCGTGGAACGCGACGGCGACGAGCCCGCCTTTTATTTCAAGGATGGAGGCGACTGGCAGCCGGTCAGCTGGAACACCTTCTCCGCGCAAGCAGGCGCGATCGCATCTTACCTCCTGGGGCTCGGCCTTCAGGTGCAGGACAAGGTGTGCATGGTGGGGAGCACCGGCCCGGCCTGGTGTTACTGCGATGTCGGTGGGCTTCTCGCCGGCGCCGTGACGCTTGGTGCCTACCCCACACTCACCCCCAAGCAGCTCGCCTACATCCTCGACCATGCCGACACGAAAGTCGCATTCGTCGAAGGCGTCGAAGAGATCAACAAGATCCTCGCCCGGCGCGACGAGCTCACCAAGCTCGAAAAAGTAATCGTATGGAACAGCACCGGCGCCGAGTCGCTCATGGAAGCGCACGACTGGCTCGTCCCCTTCGAGCGCGTCCTTCAGACGCCTGTCGACCGCACCGCCATCGAAGCCCGCGGCGCCGCGGTCGACCCCATGAGCACCGCGATCATCGTCTACACGAGCGGCACGACCGGCCCGCCCAAAGGCGCGATGATCTCGCACGACAACATCATGACGGTCATGAAAGATCAGGACGAAGCGTTCGCCATCAACGAGGACGACGTCGGCCTGAGCTTTCTCCCGATGGCGCACGTCGCCGAGCGCATTCTCGCATTCTACGGGCGCATCAACACCGGGATGGGCACCTACTTCGCATCGAGCATCGCGAAAGTGCTCGAAGAGGTAGTCGAGGTGAAGCCGACGATCTTTGGGAGCGTGCCGAGAATTTTTGAGAAGGCCTACGCGAAGATCATGAGCACCGTCGAGCAAGCGCCGCCGACGCGGCAGCGCATCTTCCGCTGGGCCGAGAGAGTCGGCCGAGAGGCGGTGCAGCTCTGGCAAGCAGGCAAGCCCATTCCGTTTGGCCTGAAGCTCAAGTATCGCCTCGCCGATCGCCTGGTGTTTTCCAAGCTGCGCGCGGTGTTCGGCGGGCGCGTGCGCTACTTCATCACCGGGGCCGCACCGATTGCGCCCGAAATCCTCGAGTTCTTCTGGGCGGCGGGGTTTCCGATCTACGAGATGTACGGGATGACCGAGTCGACGGTCATCACCCACGCCAACGTGCCAGGGAACGTGAAGCTCGGCTCGGTCGGCCGCGCCCTGAGCATCGTGGAAGACC
>CAMYJN010000280.1 GCA_947258625.1 uncultured Polyangiaceae bacterium
TGTCCTTGCGGCGGTCGCCGTTCAAATCCGCCTCCCGGCAGACCAAAACCAGCCGTGCAAGGCTGCCCTCGCCCATGGTTTTGAAGAGCTTTCGCACGTCGGGCGTCGTATCGCCCGAGGTGTCGTACTCGCTGACCTCGTAACCGGGACCATCGGGCATGCAGCGTCCGCCATCGGAAAACTCCCCACCGCTCGTCGACTCGGGTTGAGCGGAACCGGGGCTCGTGACCGGCTGGGGGTCCTTCGAACCACAGCCCAAAACGGCCAGACCCAAGAGGACCAGCAGTAGTTGTTTCATCATTTGCCGCTTTCGCATCGAAGCGCGTCCTCCGCCTGGCCCATGCTCTGTAAGGGCATGTCTTGGCTGCGATCGGGTTCGCCGTCTCCGTTCTCATCATATTGGGTCAGCACTAGCTTGCCGCCACGAAACGAATCCCACTTCTCGACGCGACCGTTGTTGTCGTCGTCGTACTTCGCCTCGGTGATGAAGCCCTGTTCATAGACTTCCCAGACGTCGACCTTTCCGTCGCGCTGCCGATCGCGCTCGGCCCGGGCGACCCAGCCGCCCTCGCACCAGAGCCAGGTATCAATCGTGTTGTCGAAGTTCGTGTCGAGCTCTTTGCGGACGAGCTGGCCAGCCTGGAAAAACGACAGCTGGTCGAGACGCCCGTCGAAGTCGAAGTCGTGACGCTCTTTGGCGACCTGCACGCCATCCCCTTCGTAAAACCGTTCCACGTCGACTTTGCCGTCAAAATTCATGTCTGCCTTGGTGCAGAAGCGACGGCCGTTGCGCTCGACATGTTCAATATCGACCCGCCCGTCTTCGTTGACGTCGGTCGCGACGACCTGGCGCCCCTCGCAGGGGGTGGCATCGGCCATCGAGCCTCGCGGCACCGTACTCGAGGAACCTTTGGCGCAACCCAGCGCCGGCAGACTCACCAAGATGGCGAGCCCAACCCACGCATGCGCGAAATCGCTCATGTTTGTGGCCACTTCTAGGTACCCCGAGAACCCTTTACCCCTGAAGAATAGGGGCGATCGAGGGGACTGCGCAAGTCCGCGGCCCTCCGATTGACAATATATATGGTGCCATGTAGTTTCATGCCACTTCTGGGGTCCGAATGGCGCGCAAAAAGATCTCGACGACCGTTTACATCACGCCCGAACAAAACGAGCGGCTGAAGCTTTTGCACGAGCGAACGAAAGTGCCGGTTGCCGTCTACATTCGCGAAGGCATCGACCTCGTCTTGGAAAGCCATCAGGACGAGCTTCCGGGCCAAATGTCGCTGGACGCCGCGCCACCCAAAAAGGGGTAACGACGGCGCATTGCTGCGGGCCTGGCGCGAGGCTAGAGAGGTCGCAGTTTGGCGCAAGATCTCCAGCATATTCGGAACTTCTGCATCATCGCGCACATCGATCATGGCAAGAGCACCCTTGCCGATCGGTTCCTCGATGTGACGGGGGCGATTTCGGCGAGGGAGCAGAAGTCGCAGCTGCTCGACAGGATGGACCTCGAGCAGGAGCGAGGCATCACCATCAAGGCACAGGGGGTACGGCTTCCGTTCACCGCCGCCAACGGTCAAACGTATCAATTGAACCTCATCGACACGCCGGGGCACGTGGATTTCAGCTACGAGGTCTCCCGTTCGCTTGCTGCCTGCGATGGCGCCCTCCTCGTCGTCGACGCCACGCAGGGCGTCGAAGCACAGACGCTGGCGAACGTTTACCTGGCCGTGGAGAACGACTTGGAGATCATTCCGGTCTTCAACAAGGTCGACTTGCCGAGCTCGGACGTGGACCGCGTGCGCCAAGAGGTCGAGCAGGTCATTGGGCTCGATTGCTCGCAGCTGCTCGCCTGCAGCGCCAAGACCGGTGAAGGCGTGAGGGAAATCCTCGAAGCAGTCGTCGAGCGGGTGCCGCCACCCGAGACGGATGACAGCGGCTTTCTGCGCGCACTGATTTTCGACAGCTGGTACGACAGCTATCGAGGCGCGGTCTGCATGGTCCGAATCAAGGACGGCATGGTCCGCAAGGGCGACAAGGTGCGCTTGATGGCCACCGGGGCAGAGTACGAAGCGACCGAGCTCGGCGTGTACACACCCTTCCAAAAGGAGGTCGACCAGCTGGGGCCCGGGGAGGTCGGATACCTGGCAGCAAGCATCAAGTCGCTGCAAGACGCCAAGGTCGGCGACACCGTCACCTTGGCGAAGCACCCCGCTAAGGAAGCGCTCGCGGGCTTCAAGGACGTCAAACCGATGGTGTTCTGCGGAATCTTCCCGACGGACAGCGACCAGTACACCGAGCTTCGCGACGCGCTCGAGAAGCTGAATCTCAATGACGCGGCGTTCATGTACGAGCCGGAGACTTCGGACGCGCTCGGCTTTGGATTCCGCTGCGGTTTCCTCGGGCTCCTGCACATGGAAATCATCCAAGAGCGGCTCGAGCGCGAGTACAACCTCGGGCTGATCACGACCGCGCCGAGCGTCGTGTATCGCGTGCACACCGAAGAGGAAACCCTCGACATCGACAACCCGTCGCAGATTCCCGACGGTCGCATTCGAATCGAAGAGCCGTACTTCACCGTGTCGATCCATGTTCCCTCGGAGTTCGTCGGCGCGGTGATCAAGCTTTGCCAGGACCGCCGCGGAGAACAGCAGGGCATTCAATATGCTTCGCCCGAACGCATGATCATCACCTATCTAATGCCGCTCGCCGAAGTGATCTTCGATTTTTTCGACAAGCTCAAGAGCGCAACCAAGGGCTATGCCTCGATGGACTACGAGCTCGCGGGCTATCGCGAAAATCCGCTCGTTCGCCTCGACATGCTGCTAAACAATCAAAAGGTCGATGCCCTGAGTGCCGTCGTTCACAAAGACAAGGCCTACTACTTGGGGCGAGCGCTCGCGGCAAAGCTCAAAAAGATCGTGCCGCGGCAGCAGTACGAGGTGATCATCCAGGCCGCGATCGGGTCCAAGGTCATCTCTCGAGAAACCGTTCGCGCCCTCCGAAAAGACGTCACCGCCAAGTGCTACGGCGGCGACATCTCGCGCAAGCGCAAGCTCCTCGAGAAGCAAAAAGAGGGCAAGAAGCGTATGAAGGCCGTCGGCAGCGTCGAGATCCCGCAGGACGCGTTCCATGCGATCCTCAAAGTAGACGACTAGCGCCGCTTGTCGCGCCGGCGGGCCTTCGCGTCATCCGGCGTCGGTGTGCTGCTGCCAAAGGACGTCGTATTGGCGACCTGAACCTCGAACTCTTCCTTGATGTCGATCGACTCGGCGCCCTCGGAGGTTTTGACGAGGAGGTGATCCTCGGCGGTACCGGTGGCTGACGCATCGGACTCGAGCGCGCGGAGATCGAGAATGATCTGCCCGTCGGCCTGTGAGCTCATCGACTGAATCGAGATGGCGATGTCCTCCTCGGGAAACTCGATGGTCTGCGGAAGCGCCATCTGCTGCACGGTGACGTTGAGCATCACCTCGTCGCCCACCTGGTCGACAAGGGTGTACGTGTCCACCTGCTGCAAGTTGAAGCCGTATGCCGCGATCTGCCGGCGGGACTCCCATCGCGCGCCGAGGCCGACCTTTTCTTCGGGAAGCCGTACGTGTGTCAATGTTTCGCGAGAATTGACGATCATCCGAAGCAGCCGCACCGGGACATCCGAGCGCTTGGTCTGCTCGTTGAGGGCGCCAGCCATCAGTTGACCGCGATCGTCCATTTCGACCCAGCCGCCGATGCTCTTGGCAAGCGCTGCTCCGTCTCGGAGCTGGTTGGCCAACTCGTCGGTGTAGTCGTCAGGCACCACGGCCTCCGAGCGCACGACATCGACCTTGAACTTCACGCCGCGCTCGGTCAGCTCTGCGGGACCAGACACGATGTCGAGGCGAAAGCCCGGCAGGATCGTCAAGGCCGCGTTCGTTTCACTGGTGGCGAGGCTCGCAACCCGAAACGTCGTCGTAGAGCTGGTCGTCGTCCCGGCGGCTACGCTGTAACGAAGCGCAGACCGCGGCCGCTGCCCCTTGGCCAGCAATCGAACCCCCCTGTCGTCCGCTGCGGCCGCGTCGGCTGCCGTCTTGGAATCCTTGCACGCGGTGAGGGCCAGCAATGCGGACGCGAGCACCAGGCCATGGATCGTCGGTCGCGTCATCTTGGAACCTCTACTCCTCAGCGAACACTGTATTCCAGTCGTTCTTCATGGAGACGATGAGCCAACCCGACTGGGCTGCCGAATCGAGCGCCCGGTCGAGCTTACCCACGCTGCTCTCGCGATCATAAGCGTATTCGCGCTCGGCGTCATCGTGATGGAGAATGACTCCGAGCCGCGCCCCGCCGCTCCCGCTTGTCGTCCACTGCAGCATCTCGAAGTCGCCGTCGGAGTTTCCAAAGGCGAGAATCGGACGCTGTCCGATGTGCTTGTAGATACCGACCGGCTTGCCGGCCTTGTCGTCGACGAAGGCGACCTCCGGAAGACGTAGGAGGGATGGTTTGCCAGCCTGCAGCTCGTACCGCGTTTCGATCGAGGATCCTACGACTCGCTCTGGCGGGATGGCGTAGACCTGCTCGGTGAACGTGCGCATGAATTCGACGCTACCCCCCGAAAC
>CAMYJN010000281.1 GCA_947258625.1 uncultured Polyangiaceae bacterium
GAAGCTCGTCCAGCATAGCAAGCCCGTCGATTCCCGGAAGCTGGACGTCGAGCAGAACTGCATCGAAGCTTTGCTTGGCGAGCTTTTGAAGCGCGATCTCTGCGCTTCCGGCGACCTCCACCTCATAGCCTTCGAGACCGAGCGCGCGAGAAACGGACGTTAGAATGTTTCGTTCGTCGTCGACGACGAGAATCGTCGCGGCCACCATGTCTCTACGCTAGCACAGGAAGGGCAGGCCTCAGCTCTTGGACCCGTCACCGATCTTCTTCATGGAGACCGACCGCATGTAGGTTCCCGAGGTGCGCTGGTTGGACATGAGCCAAGGCGTCAGGTCCTCGGGTGATTCGGGGTGCGCATAGAGATAGCCCTGCGCGATGTCGCAGCCGTGCTCCTCCATATACGCGAGCTGCCCCGGCGTCTCCACGCCTTCCGCAATGACCTCGAGACCGAGATTTTGCCCCAGGCCTATGATCATGTTCGAGATAGGTCCGCCGCGGTCGTTCGACTCGACGCTCTGCACGAAGCTCTTGTCGATCTTCAGCACGTTCAACGGGAACTCGTTCAGATAGGTCAGCGAAGAGTATCCCGTACCGAAATCGTCGATTGCGATTCGGACGCCTACGTCCCGAATCTCGCGAAGGAGCGCGCCCGCTTGGGCTGGGTCGCTCATCAGGCAGCTCTCCGTGAGCTCGAGCTCCAAGAACTCTGGCGAGAGGTCCGTATTGGCAAGCGCCGACCGAATCTTGTCGATCAACAGTGGGTCCTCGAACTGCTGGGCCGAGACGTTCACGCTGATCCGCATCGGCTGAAGCTCGAGAGCCTGCCATCGTCGCATCTGCTCGCAGGCCGTCTGCAACACCCATTCGCCGACTTCGTTGATCAGCCCGAACTCCTCCAGTGCGCCGATGAAGTGATAAGGAGTGAGTAGACCCCGTGTCGGGTGCATCCAGCGGATGAGCGCTTCGACGCCGATCACGCCTCCGGTTCGAAGGCAAACCTGCGGCTGATAAACCAGCTGGAATTCGTTGGCTTCGACCGCATGTCGCAGCGCCCATTCGAGCGCTCGTCTCGACTGGGCTTCCTCCTGCATGGCGTCGGCAAAGAACTGGTAGCACGCACGCCCGGACGATTTCGCCTGGTACATCGCAAGGTCGGCAGCCCGGAGTAGCTCGGACAGATTGTTCCCGTTTTCCGGGTACATCGCGATTCCGATGCTCGTCGATGTGTTCACTTCGTGCCCGTCGACGGTGGTGACTTCCCGAAGGCTGTCCACGATTCGTTCGATGACGGGAAGAACCTCTTTCGGCTCGCTCACGCCTTCGAGCACGACCGCAAACTCGTCCCCTCCGAGTCGGGCAACCGTGTCCTGGTCACGCACGTTCGCACGAATTCGCTTCGCGGCCTTAATCAGTAGCTTGTCGCCAACCTCGTGGCCCAACATGTCGTTGATCTCCTTGAACCGATCCATATCGAGGATGAGCGTCGCAACACCGGAGCCCGACCGCATCGCTCGAGCCAATGCGTGATTGACGCGCTCCCGCAGTAGGGTTCGGTTTGGCAGTCCCGTGAGCTGATCGAACTGAGCCAACCGGACCAGCTCGAGCTCCGTTCTCTTTCTTTCGATCGCGTAGCGGATGACCCGGTGCAGGTTCGCGCCATCGATGTGACCCTTGACCAGGTAGTCCTGCGCGCCGGCCTTGACGGACCGGAGCGAAACCGCCTCGTCTTCCCAAGCACTCACGATGATCAATGGGATGTCCGGATATGCGGTTTGGAGACTCGTCACCGTGTCGGTGCCTCGCGAGTCCGGAAGATTGAGGTCCGCCAAGATGACGTGTGGCGAGAGCTCCTCGGCCGAGAGCACGGCGTCGTTCAGGGTACGCACATGGGTGATGCGGTAGTACGACGTGGATACCCGCCGGAGCAGTCTGCGGATGAGCTGCGCGTCGATCCGGTTGTCCTCCACCAGGAGGACCTCTCGCAGCTCGTGCTCTTCCTGGCCCTTATCGTGCATCCACCATCACCCATAACGGACGAATACCGTTACCACTGACCTATTACAGTGCTATGGTTTTATAGAGGCGTCAAGAGTGATTCCACGCCTCAGGACAAACGTGCAGACAAACAAGGCTCAAACATCGGCTTTCGAGGGACTGGGGCGAGTCCGAGTCCTCATCGCTTCGGCCAACCCGGAGCGGATCGTGCTGGTCCGCGAGGGTCTCCACGCTTGGCCTGAAACGGCGGATTGCCGAGTGGCGGCGAACCGCGAAGACGCGATTACGCAGCTCGAGAGCCACGCGCCGCAGGTCGTCTGCTGGGATACGCAATTGGGCGCGGAGCTTCCGGCGACCGGTCGGGGCATCTCCACCCTGCTGCTCGGTGAGGAACGCTGCACCGTGCCCGAAGATGATTGCACCGATTCGGTGCTGCCCGATTCATACGTTGCAGGGCTTCAGCAGTCGATCAACCGCGAGTACGAGTTGCGCAGGTTGCTCGTGCAGCTGCGAGAGGCTCATGGCATCGAGACGCAGCGCCGCTTGTTGCTCGCCCGAGCAACCGACGGGATCATGGTCGTCGATGCGGCTTGTCGCGTCCTTTTTGCGAATGCCGCGGCAGGCTCGCTGCTCGGGGTCAACCACGAAGATCTGATCGGCGAACCGTTCGAGCATTCGATTCCCGACGAGGCCAAGCCGGGCACCTATCGGGTCGAGCAGCCAAACGGCACGTTTTCACTGCTGACCGCAACGGCGATCGTGTCGATCTGGGACGGCCGCGACGCGACCATCATCCAGATGCAGCCCGCGTTCCGCCCAAGTGTCCCTCCTGGCGCTTCGTCGAGCGCTCCCCCCGCGATGATGGGGCCTCGCATCTCCGAGGATCGACTTCGCACCGTCGGACGCCTTGCCGCTGGCCTGGCGCACGACGTCAACAACCCCCTCACATTCGTCCTTGCCAATCTCGAGAGCCTCCGTGAATCCCATCAAGCCATGCGGCGATTCATTCGAAAGCTGAGGGTCGATCTCGCGACGCGTGAAGCGATCACGCCGCACTCATTCGAGCAAATCGCAACGGATGCCAATTTGCAGGAGGTGATCGACGACGCTGCCGACATGCTCACCGACTGCCACAAGGGCATGCACCGAATTCAAGACATCGCGCGCAGCCTCGGTACCTTTTCGCGTGCCGACGAGGGTCATGCCGAATTGCTGGACATCACGCGCATCGTCGACGACGCGTGCGCAATGGTCTTCAACCAGATCCGCTATCGTGCGCGCCTGGTAAAGCGCTTCGAACCCATTCCGATGATCGGCGCGTATCCAGGTCGCATCGCTCAAGCGCTCGTCAACTTGCTCACCAACGCGGCCGAGGCCATCGAGGGGGGCACCTACGCGAAGCATCGAATCGTGGTGTCCACGAGCGTCGTGGACGAGCACGTGGTCGTCGCGGTGAGCGATACGGGCACCGGGATTGGTGACGAGCACCGCGATCGCATCTTCACCCCCGGCTTCACGACCAAGGCCCACTCGGGCGGGATGGGTCTGGGGCTCAGCGCCTGTCAGCGCATCGCGAATGAGCACGGCGGACGGCTCGACGTCCAGCATCTCCCCGACGGCGGAAGTTGCTTCGAGTTGGTTCTGCCGTTCGACACCGGGCTCACCATCATCGAGAGACGGCGCGAAAGCCGACCCATTTCCGAGACCCCGCTCAATCGCTCCCGACTCCTGATCATCGACGACGACGCGATGGTGCTCTCCGCGCTTCGAAGGCGTCTGCAGGGCCGCTACGAGGTCGTGACGGTCCTCGGCGGGGTCGAAGCCCTTGCGCACCTCTCTGAAGACCCGCTGTTCGATTCGATCATTTGCGACCTCATGATGCCGGAAGTCGATGGGAAATCTTTTTATGACGCAATCAAAAAGGAGCATCCGGAGCTCGTGGACCGAATCGTGTTCATGAGCGGTGGCGCGTTCACGCCTCGCCTTCGCAAGTTCGCCTCGGCCGTGTCTAACCCGGTGCTGCAGAAGCCGGTGAGCCGCGACGACCTCGAAGCGATGATTTGCGCGCCCCGCGAGGAAGCCGCGACCGAGCGAGCCTCAGTCGTTCCGGAGGCCTAGCTCTTTCATCTTGTTCTGCAGGCTCTTGCGTGAAATCTTCAGGAGCCGCGCCGTGTGGGTGACGTTGCCCCCGGTTTGATCCAGCGCGCGCCCGATGAACTCGCGTTCTAGCTTGAGCGTGGCTTCCCGGACCGCTTCCTTGAGTCCCGTGGTTCCCGGCGTCGCCGCCATGTCCGAGGCTAGGCCCGCGCCGACCCGACCCTCCGCTTCCCGAATCTCCGCGGGGAGGTGCTGCGAGCCGACCTCGCCATCTTCAGCAAAGATCATGCACCGTTCGACCACGTTCTCGAGCTCCCGGATGTTCCCGGGCCAGGCGTAGTCGAGTAGGTGCTTTCTCGCCTGGTCATCGAAGCCCGTGACGGAGCGGTCGAGCTTGTCGTTGAATTTGCGTACGAAGTGCTCGAGCAGCAGAGGAATGTCGCTAGGGCGGACGCGAAGGGGTGGCAGGTGCACGTGGACCACATTCAG
>CAMYJN010000282.1 GCA_947258625.1 uncultured Polyangiaceae bacterium
GAACTCGTGTATTGAGAGAGTAGAGGTCGATCGCATCGCGCAGCTCCGCGCGCAGCGTCTCTGGCTCCCAGGGCTTTCGCATGTAGCGCCGCACGTGCCCGCGGTTGATCGCATCTTCGGCCGCCTGCAGGTCGGAGTAAGCCGTGATCAAAAGACGAATCGCGTCGGGGTACTCGGCTTCAACCTTTTCGAGAAGCTCGATCCCCGTCATCCCCGGCATCCGTTGGTCGGTGAGCACGACACCGATCTCGTGCTCCTCCATGAGCTCGAGCCCCTGCGCCGCGCTCGACGCCGTCAGAACCGGAAAGACATCTCCGCAAACCGCTTCAAAGACGATCAGATTTGGCTCTTCGTCATCGACGAATAGTACGTGCGCTGTCATGCCGCTTGCTCCATGGCGGTTATCTTGATCACGAAGCGAGCCCCTCCCCTGAGCCTCTGCTTACAGCTTAGCGCACCGCCACAGCCCTTGGCGATTCTTCGGCTCGAATCCAAAGCCCCATCAATGGCCTCGCACGGCTGCGGCGAAGAAGGGGTCGAACGTCTGTGCAGGTGCGACAAGGTCACCCATCGCTTCGTCCATGCTGTGAGCCATCACACGCTCCCAAAGCTCGTGAACCGGTTCGAGCGCCACCCAAGACGCGGTCGCCCCAGCAATCAGGCCGCTAGATCCATTGCAGGAATCTCCATCACGAAGCGCGCCCCGCCGCCTGGCCGGGGTTCATATCGGAGCTCGCCGCCGCAGTCCTGGGCGATTCGCCGGCTGAGATGGAGGCCGAGCCCGGTTCCTTCGCCTTCCACTCGGGTAGTGAAGAAGGGGTCGAAGATGCGGTGCACCACATCGGGTGGAACCCCTGGGCCATCGTCCGCGACGGCCACGGAGATGAGCTTGTCCGCTTGACGAAGCTCGATCCAGATGTTCGCCGCATCGGAGCGAATCGAGTTGTCGAGCAGATTCAGTATGACCTGATTGAACGCCCTCGCCGGCGCAAACACTTCCCCGTTCGTCTCATAGGCTTGATGAACGGCGACCCCATGCTTGAGCTTGTGATCGAGCAGATTGAGTGTGGACTCTACGGCATTTCGAACGTTGCAGGGAACCATGTCATCGCCGTCGGCCGGACGCGCATGCGCGCTAAGTGCGGAAACAACCCCGTCAATGCGACCGAGCGCATCGATCACCACGCCCAACAGCTTTTCGTTCGACACTTTGGATGAACCACCGTGCTCCAGCACCTTAACCGCGTTCAACGCGGCGTTGAGTGGATTCTTCACTTCGTGCGCGAGGCCGGCGGCAAGTGTTCCTGCGGATGCAAGTCGGGCCTGGTCGGCAAGTTGAAGGCTCAAGCTGCGCATTTTCAAATGCGCGCGAATTCGGGCCTGGAGGACGTTGGCATGGAACGGCTTTGCGACGAAATCGTCGGCGCCAGCCTGGAAACCTTCGAGTGCGGCTTCGTTTTCGCCGCGGGCGGTGAGCAGGATCACGGGGATGTTGCTCAGCGAAGGGTCCAGCTTGAGCATGCGAGCGAGATCCAGGCCGCTCACCTCCGGCATCATCACGTCGGTGAGCACGAGGTCCGGGCGATGCTTCTTCATCAGCTCGAGCGCCTCCGACCCGTTTCGGGCGGCGTCGACGGTATAGGTTCGCGAGAGCAAACCGACGACGAAGCTTCGCAGGTCATCCTCGTCCTCCGCGACGAGAATCCTCGGGACTCGTCCGCGATCGAGCAGAACGCGTTCCGTTGGAGGCATGCTCATCCGGCGCCCCGCCGTCGCCGCAGCTCCGTCAAGAGTTGGCGCTTCGCTCAGGCGGTCCTCCTTGCGCCGCGCGGGGTGGTCCGGCGTCTGGCCATGACGCCGCTCCACGACGTCCGTGTCGAAGTGCTCCTTGCCGCGTTTGAGGAAGAGAGTGAACGTCGCGCCCTCGCCGAGCTCACTATCCACGGAAAGCGAGCCGCCGTGGAGCTCGGCGAGCTCGAGTGCCAGCGCCAGGCCGATGCCCACGCCACCCTGGTGACGCCGCGCGGAGCGCTCCACTTGATGGAATCTCTTGAAGATCTGCGCCTGCTCTTCGTGCGAGATCCCCGGACCCGTGTCGGCGATCTCGACGGACGTTCCGTTTGGCCGGTGTCGCATTCGCACGTCGATCTTCCCGCCGGCCGGGGTGAACTTCATCGCGTTGCCGAGCAGATTCGTGAGAACGATTTCAAGTCGGTGTGGATCGCCAAAGGTCTCGACGGGCTCTCCATGCGAAGCGAACGAAAGCTCGATGTGCCTGGCGGTCGCCGCCGGATGCGCGTTGCCTACGACCTGCTCAACGAGGTCTCTCAAATCCACCCGCTCGACGCGAAGACGCAGGCCACCCCCCTCGAGCTTGGCCAAGTCGAGCAAGTCGTCGATCATGCGCAAGAGCCTCGAGGCGTTTCGACGGACGACCTTGAGCGCGTCGCGGTCCGCTCCTGGCTCGACCGTAGCCAACATCGCATCCACGGGTGACACGATCAACGTGAGCGGAGTTCGGAGCTCGTGACTGATGTTCGCAAAAAACTCCGATTTCATCTGGTCGAGCTGCTGGAGCTGCCCATAGGCTCGTTCCAACTCACTCCGAGCGGACTGCGCTTCCGTCCGGGAGCTGAACTCGCGGAATTCGAGCTGGAACCGATGCCGCTGGAACCCCACGACGATGATCGACACACACAGCAACACGGCCTGGTAGATGACCGCCGTGCGAGCATGGCCGAGCGGTACGAGCCCCAAGATCAAAGGCGCGATGAATAGTGCGTAAACCGACAGACTAAACGCTGCCGAACGCTTCGCCGGCCAGGAGATGAAGAAATTCACCCCGACGAGGCCAAACATGAGCGTCAGCACATATGGAGAATCGTACCCGTAGTCGATCCAAACTTGGAAGTCGCTGTACATCGAGACGAATAGGAAGAGCCAAAACACCAGGTCGTCGATGTGTGCAAGCGTCCACGTGGGGCGCTTGCGGATCAGCAGCCAGGCCCCCAACAGCGACGCAAGCCAGAGCGTCGTCCCGCCTTGAATGAGCACGAAGTGCTCTCGCATGAAGAACCAGCTGATGGGGATGAACGACAGCATCGTGAGCGCCGCGATCAGGACGCCGGCCGAAAGCCCGTGAACGTTTCGGTGACGGCGGTCGAGATCGAAGAGCGCCTCGAGCTGCACATCCGAAGAGGGCCCAACACCCCCGCGTTTCGTAGACTGTTCCTCCACCCCGCACATTACTCTAGCAAAGGCGGCCAGCTTCAACCAATCAGGCGGCCTGCTCCCTTGCGGGGACTTCCGTCACGAAACACGAGCCCAACTGCTAGGCCAACTTCTTGAGGGCGACCCCTTGCTCATCCACACGGGCTAACATTGCCTTACGCATCTCGTCCGGCCAACCGATGACCTTTGGCGCGGCGCCACGTTCGATCATTGCCCAGGACACGAGGGTTCGGCCGGCGGCGATCTTGGTGACTCCCTCGGGTTCGTGGCGCAAGAAGTCAAAGCTGAGGCGCGCCCCGCGCTCGTAGAGCTCGTCCAGCCGCATCACCACGCGGATGTCGTCGAATGGCATGGCGTCCCGAAGCTGACTGATGCTCGATTCCGCCCGGTGGAGCTCACCGCGGGCTCCTCTGTCTTCGAAATAGTGCGGCGCCGCCGATTGAAAGAAGCGATCCGTCACCCGACTTTGCCATACGCTGTAGTTTGCGAAGTAAATGTTACCTACGACGTTCGCGTCTTCCTGCGTCGTGCTGAAACTCTGCTCGGCAAGCAAGCGGCCGGGTTGCGGCCCCGGAACCTTTGCAAAGAGGGACGCACCGAGGTCCAAGTCCAGAGGGGGCCCCTTGGTGGGCTCGATTGCGTCGTCTCCCATGTCCTTCAGGAAACGGTAGAAGAAATCGGGCCACTCGGTGGAGCCAATGACCCCATGACTAATCGCCTTCACTGCGGAAGTGCGCATCCGCGTCCATGCGATCATCTCAGGCACGCCGCTCGGGAAGGGAATGCGCCACCATTCGAAGAGGTTCCCTGCATCGCCCCTGTTGACGTACTCCATCCAGTATCGTCCCTCGATGAGGTCGTTGCGCAGAGGCACCTTGAAGATCCGGGTCTCGCACTCGTTCGTGGCGGACATGACCTCGTTGGACCCGAGCATCTCCAAGAGCCCTCGGTAGATGCCCGGCGTGTTGATGCCGCCCGTCTCGCGGAGCTTGCCCGCCCAACGGAAGTAGATGGAGGCGTTGAGAGAGCCACTGGGCGAGGAAGCGTCCTGTGCAGTCAACGGAAACCTACTGAAGAACGCGGATTGGCCCTCGTGACCGTACCCGGGCACGTCGCGGTAGAACATACCGCCATCCCAGGATTGAAGCTCGTTGACTCGCGTCCTGGCGTCGCTGCTGCTGGCCATCGACCCGAGCTCGGCAACGGGTTGCGAACCACGGAGCGCGAGCTCTTCGGGGCCAGGCCATTCCAGACGCCGCACGAGCGTCCGAGCGTGATATCCGCCTAGGGTTTCAATCGGCGAACCCTCGGCGCTCACCGCCGAGATGGTGCCAACGT
>CAMYJN010000283.1 GCA_947258625.1 uncultured Polyangiaceae bacterium
AACATCGTCGGCGGCGAAAACAAGGGCTGGCACCTGATCACGACGCAGCTCAATCACGAGCGCGTGGCGCTTTGTTCGGTCGGGCCGCTGGAAAAGATCTGCACCGAAACCATCGCATGGGCGAAGAAGACACCGAACGGCGACGGCGGCATGGTCATCGATTTGCCCTGGGTGAAGAGCAACCTGGCGCGCGTCTACGCCAAGCTCGAGGTGCTCAAGCTGCTCAACTGGCAGCAAGCCTGGGGCATTGCCAAAGACGCGCTTTCGCCCGCCGATGCCTCCGCGATCAAAGTCTTCGGCTCTGAGTTTTACGTGGAAGGGTCTCGACTGCTGATGGAGGTCCACGGCGCGGCCGGCGTGCTCCATCACAGCTCCGAAGGCGCGCTCCTTCGTGGGCGTCTCGAGAAGTACTACCGGATGTCGTTGGTGCTCACCTTCGGTGGCGGCACCAACGAGATTCAACGAGACATCATTTGCCAGGCGGGCCTTCGCATGCCCCGCCTCGGGCGACGCTGACGAGGCCCGAGATGGATTTCTCCTTCACCGAAGATCAGAACAGCATTCGAGATCTCGTCAAGCAGGTGCTCACCGACATCGTCACTGATGAGTCGCTCAAGGCGCTCGCCAAGGAGGGCACCTGGTTCCACGAGCGCGCATGGAGGCAGCTCGCCGAATCGGAAATGCTCGGACTCGCCATTCCTGAGGAGTACGGCGGAGCCGGGATGGGGCTGACCGAGCTGTGTCTGCTGCTTCAGCAGGTCGGACGGACAGTCGCGCCAATTCCTGCGATTGAAACACTCGTGTCCGCGGCGCTTCCTTTGGCGGAGTTTGGGACGCCGGAGCAGAAAGACCGCTTTCTGAGAGGCATTGCGCAGGGCCGCACGATCCTGACGCCGGCCCTCGTCGACACGGGGAGCCGCAATCCACTCAACCCTTCCGCAGTCGCCACGGCCGATGGAGACGCCTGGCGCGTCAGCGCGCGCTTCAGCAATGTCGCCTACGCGGATCTTGCGGAGCGAATCATCGTGCCGGCGCGCACCGATCGCGGGTCGATCGTCGTGTTGCTGGTCGACCCCAAGGGAGAAGGCGTGCGCCTAGGCGAGCAGCGGGGCACCAACGGCCAGCCGCTTTGCCTTCTCGAGCTCGATCGCGCGCCCGTTACCGCGGGCGATCTGCTTGGTGGCGTCGAGCGTGGGGAGCAAGTCCTTCGGTATCTCGTCGATCGCACCGACCTCGCCATCTGCGCGGTCGAATACGGCATTGCCGAGCAGGCGCTGTTCATGACCGCCACCTACTCGGGTGAACGCATGCAGTTCCGCGTTCCCATCGCCACGTTTCAGGGAGTGACCCAGCGGGTTGGCGATGCCTACATCGATGTGCAGGCCATGCGTTCGTCGATGTGGCAAGCCTGCTGGCGTCTCGATGAAGGCCTGGACGCCGCCAAAGAGCTCGCCGTTGCGAAGTTCCTTGCTTCCGAGGCAGGCGCCCGGGTCGTGGCTGCCGCCCAGCATGTGCATGGCGGAATGGGCTTCGACCGAGACTACCCGCTCTACCGCTACTTCATGACCTCGAAGCATCTGGAGTTCATGCTGGGCGGTACGAGCGAGAGCCTGGCGAGGCTTGGCGAACTCATTAGCGCTTGAACGGCGTTGTAGTTTTACCGCCTGAGCCGGCCCTTAGAAGTCCCTGCCTGGAAACCGCCGGTTGGTGAGACCGATGGAACCAGGCAGGGAGGTTGAAATGAAGGAGAGGTTGTACCCCTGATATGACCGACCTGCCGGTGTGTTACGGTTCAAATGATGGCCGTCAGCACATTTTTTGGAACAGAAGCACTAAGCACCAAATCCAAAACGAATTTCATTCGAGACGTTTGGAATCGATTGGAGCGAGTTCCCGGCGGCAAGCGCTTGTACAGCCGGCTGGTGGGGCAAATGGCACCGTACACCAGCTCCATCTCGGCGGTGGTTCAAGAGCTCGGCGAGGGGTACTCCCGCGTCACGCTTTCCGATCGCCGTGCAGTCCGCAATCACCTTTCGTGCATTCACGCGGTGGCGCTCGCCAACCTCGTTGAGCTCACCGGCAACCTCGCCCTCGGCTACTCGCTCCCCGACGACGCACGCTTCATCGTCGCCGGAATGAACCTCGACTACATCAAGAAGGCGCGCGGCACCATCACCGGCGAGTGCCGCACCCCGCCGATCGAGTCCAGTGCAAGGCAGGAATACGAAGTCGAGGTCACGCTCCGGGATGAGGGCGGGGACGTGGTGGTGGAGGGGGTGTTGCGGACCTTAGTGGGGCCGAAGGTGGGGTAGCAGCGGCAGCGGCAGTGGCAGTGGCAGTGGCAGCGGCAGTGGCAGTGGCAGTGGCAGCGGCAGCGGCAGCGGCAGTGGCAGTGGCAGTGGCAGTGGCAGTGGCAGTGGCAGTGGCAGCGGCAGTGCCAGCGCCAGTGCCTCTGTGACGTGACTTGGTCATCGTGATCTCCTTTTTGGCTGTGAGTGGGGTCGGGCTTCGCCCTTTCGGGGAACCCCACTCACAGCCAAAAAGGAGATCACTCATGGGACTTATCATTCAGCAACGGGCGCTTCAGGCGGCGGGAGGACTGCGCGCGGTGCTTCCGGTGGTTCGGAAGCGGGATCGGTCGTTGTTCGACCAGATGCAACGAGCGATGAACAGCGTCGTTCTCAACATCGCCGAAGCCGATGGAAACGACGCCGGAACCGCTCGCGCTCGGTTCGCATCGGCGTGCGGTTCGGCCAAAGAGGTCCGGGCCGGACTCCAGCTCGCCGTAGCTTACGGCTACCTTACAAGCTCGAAGATCACAAAGGTGGACATCGCGCTCGATGAGGTTTGCGCGATGTCGTGGAGATTGTCAGGGCGCTAAAGCCTACGACCCAAACACCACGTGATGGCACACACCTCGTCGAGCCTCTCGTCGAGGTGGGTTGCCTTGTGGGCTTCGATGTAGCCCCAGTCAGTTGCGACGTTCAGAGCGGCTCGGACTTCCTTCGCGGAGCCGCAAGCGGTTGAAAATCGGGCTCTCGCGTTGCCGGCGTCATTCCCACGCGCCTCCGCGATGTTGAGGACCACACTCTGCGCAGCCCGCTTCAGTTGATCGGCTAGCGACCTATCGTGCTCGCGAATCGTGTGCAAAAGGGGAACAAGCTCTCGCACGACCTTTCGCGCTCTGTCGTAGACATTCTTTTGTTTCATCAGCGACTCCTTGGTTTGGGTTTGGGCTCTCACCCCGCGTGCGAGCCCAAACCCAAACCAAGGACAAAGCGATAACCAAGTCTGAATGCGCCAGTGCCAGTGCCAGTGCCAGTGCCAGCGTCAGCGTCAGCGGCAGCGTCAGTTTCAGTGCCAGCGTCAGCAACTGTGTTTGTCAGACGGGATGAGGAAGCCGGAGTTGTTGGTCTCGCACAATCGCATTGAGCCAGGTGAGTAGTTTTCGGGCGGCGGCGGTGAGAGCCACTTTGGGGGGCTTTCCGGCCTCGAGGAGCCGTTGGTAGAACGGCCGTAGCGGGGAGTCGCAACGGCACGCGCTGAGGGCCGCCATGTAGAGCACCGAGCGCACGTGAGCGCGGCCTGCGGCGATGGCTCGCTTTCCCTTCTTTTGACCGCTGTCGTTGCTGTAGGGAGCGACGCCGACGAGGGCCGCGACCTGTTTGTGGCTGAGCGTTCCAAGCTCGGGCAGGCTGGCAAGCAAGGTGACGGCAAGCACCGGTCCGACGCCCTTGACCGATTGCAGCAGCGCCGCGCGCGCCGCCACAGCCGGGTCGTGTTGGACCAGGTCGTCGATGCGACGGTCGAGCTCGACGATTTCCTCGGTCAAGAACGCCAGGTGGCGGCGCACGGACTGGGTCCATTCCGTTCGGGATTGGGCAAGCCGACACTTCTCCGAAGCGCGCATCGTCACCAGCTGCCTTCGCCGCTTGAGCAGCGCTTTGAGGGCGATTTGCGCGGGCTCGGGCGGGGATTGCGGACAAGGCCGCATGCGCTGCGAGAACCGCGCGAGCATGCGTGCGTCGACCGGGTCGGTCTTGGCGCGGCGGCCGAGCGCTCGGGCAAAGTCGCGGGCTTGCTTGGGATTGATGAGAGCCACGGTGATGCGCGCTTGATGCAAGGCTTCGAGCACGTCCGCTTCAAGGCCCCCACTGGCCTCCGCCACCACCAACCTCGCTTCCTTGCAATACGCGAGCAGCTCTTGGAGACCTTGGGCATCGTGGTCGAGGACTGTGACGTCGTCGCTCTCGCTGTGGGCAAGGTGAAGCTGGGCTTTTCCGATATCGATTCCGATGAAACGTGTCTTCATGCTACCGTCCTTGTTCGGGTGGGAGCCTTTGGACGGCCCACGCTTATGAGAATGCGGAGGCGTGATTCCACGCAACTGTTCGGGCTTGTTGTCCAAAGGGACCCAGGCTTGGCGACCCAGCGCTGTCGCACGGTCTTTTCCGACCCAGCGTCAGACGGTCTACCAAGCCTGCTCCCGCCCCCTTCTTAGCGCGCCCCGAACATATAAGCGTTGGTATCGTCGTCGCTACAGATGTTGCGTAAGCGACT
>CAMYJN010000284.1 GCA_947258625.1 uncultured Polyangiaceae bacterium
CGCCATTTCGAGAGAAACGAGCTCCCGGTTCTGCCGGTGCTCGAAGAGCCTGCGCGACTTCTCCTGCTCACTTCGATTCTTCGCGTCAATTTCGGTTCGACGGTCGGGACTCAAGAGGTCGGAAACCACGTTGACGACGCGAGATGCGTCGAGGACGTGCATCGTGCTGCCCTCGTACCCCGGAGCGATCTTGACGGCGGTGTGCGCCCGACTCGTCGTCGCGCCACCGATGAGAAGCGGAACGGTCATGCCGCGACGCTGCATCTCCGACGCGACGTAGACCATCTCGTCGAGCGATGGCGTAATCAGGCCGCTTAGACCGACCACATCGCAGCCTTCGGCCTCCGCCGTATCGAGAATCTTCTCTGCAGGAACCATGACGCCCAGATCGACGACCGCGTAATTGTTGCATCCGAGAACCACGCCGACGATGTTCTTGCCGATGTCGTGCACGTCGCCCTTCACAGTGGCAAGCAACACCTTGCCCTGCGCGGAGCGCTCGGTCTTCTCGTCTTCCATGAACGGTTCGAGATGCGCCACCGCCTTCTTCATGACTCGCGCGCTCTTCACGACTTGAGGCAGGAACATCTTGCCGGAGCCAAAGAGATCTCCAACGACGGCCATCCCGCTCATGAGCGGCCCCTCGATGACATCGAGGGGCCGGGCATTCTTCAGGCGAGCTTCCTCGGTGTCCTCGACGACGAACTCGACGACGCCGTTGACCAACGCGTACTCGAGGCGCTTCTCGACAGTCGCCTCGCGCCAGCTCATGTCGTGCTTCTGCTGCCTCCCGCTGCCTTTGACCGTCTCGGCGAGCGTCACCAGCCGTTCGGTGGCGTCCGGGCGGCGGTTGAAGATCACGTCCTCGACGTGCTCCAAAAGGTCATCGGGGAGCTCTGCGTAGACTTCGAGCTGCCCTGCGTTGACGATGCCCATGTCCATCCCGGCGGCAATCGCATGGTAGAGAAAGGCCGAGTGCATCGCTTCACGAACACGGTTGTTGCCACGGAACGAAAAGCTGAGGTTGCTCACCCCACCGCTGACCAGCGCGCCCGGGCACCGCTCCTTGATCTGCCGGGTCGCCTCGATGAAGTCGATGGCGTACGCATTGTGCTCCTCGATTCCCGTGGCCACGGCGAAGATGTTGGGATCGAAGACGATGTCGGTCGGCGCAAAGCCGGCTTTTTCGACCAGTAGCCTGTAGGCGCGCGCGCAGATCTCGACCTTTCGTTCGATCGTATCGGCCTGCCCCTCCTCATCGAACGCCATCACGACGGCTGCGGCTCCGTAGCGGCGCACCTGCCGCGCCTTGCTGAGAAACTCCGCTTCCCCTTCCTTCATGCTGATCGAGTTGACGATCGATTTCCCTTGCACGCACTTGAGCCCGGCCTCGATCACAGTCCACTTGGAGCTGTCGATCATGATGGGGACGCGGGAGATCTCGGGTTCGGAGCCGATGAGATTCAGGAACGTGGTCATCGCTTGCTCGGATTCGAGCATGCCCTCGTCCATGTTGATGTCGATGATGTTTGCCCCGTTTCGAACCTGCTGGAGCGCAACCGACACTGCCTCTGGGTAGTCGCCCTCGGTGATCAACTTTCGAAACTTTGCCGAGCCGGTGACGTTGGTTCGCTCTCCGACCAGGATGAAGTTGGTCTCAGGACGGATGACCAGGGGCTCGAGTCCACTGAAACTCGGAAAGTGCACGTCCCTTTTGGGTTTCGGGCGCGGTGGCACCTCCCCGACCGCTTCTACGATGGCCCGAATGTGGTCCGGCGTCGTGCCGCAACATCCGCCGATGATGTTGATCATCCCGTCGACTGCGAAGCCGCGCAAAAGCTCGCTCATCTGCTCCGGCGTTTGGTCGTAGCCGCCGAACGCATTGGGGAGACCAGCGTTGGGGTAGCAATGCACGTAGCAGTCCGCGACCCCGGCAAGCTCTTTCAGGAAGGGTCGCATCTCTTGCGCGCCGAGCGAGCAGTTGATCCCGACTGCCAGGGGCCGCGCGTGCTCGATGGACAAATAGAACGCCTCCACGGTCTGCCCAGAGAGCGTGCGCCCGCTTTTGTCCACGATGGTGACCGAAATCACGATGGGAAGCCGAACGCCCTTCTCTTCGAAGACGTCCTCGATTGCGCAGAGTGCGGCTTTGGCATTCAGGGTGTCGAAAATCGTTTCGACCAACAGCAAGTCGACTCCACCGTCGAGGAGGCCACGCACCTGCTCCGCGTATGCTTCACGGGCTTCGTCGAATGTGAGCGCCCTGTAGCCCGGATCATTGACGTCTGGACTGAGACTCAGGGTCTTGTTGAGTGGACCGATCGCGCCAGCGACGTAGCAATCCCTGTCCGAGCGGCTGGCGGTCGCTTCCTTGGCAAGACGTGCGGCAGCGACGTTGAGTTCGTACACGACCCCCTGCAATTCGTAGTCCGCTTGCGAGAACGCGTTCGAGTTGAACGTGTTGGTCTCGATGATGTCTGCGCCAGCATCGAGGTACTGTTCGTGAATCCCACGGATCACGTCCGGCCGCGTGAGAACCAGCAGGTCGTTGTTGCCCTGCAGGCTGCTCGGGTGGTCGACGAAGCGGTCGCCGCGAAAATCAGCCTCTCCGAGGCCCGCGCGTTGGATCATCGTGCCCATCGCACCGTCGAAAAAAACAATCCGTTGCTCGATTAGCTCCTTCAGCCGCGCCGTGGTCGCGTCGTCATTCATCTGCTTCAAACCTCATGTACGAGAACTCGCGTAATGACCTTAAAAGGTGGCATGCGCCCGTAGTTCAGCGCACGCCTTCCGCCATTGGCCCGTGGGCCTGCGACCCTGATATGCTCCCGATGGGTTAAGCTACTATGCTTAGACTGGTACGCCTGCAATGAATTCCAACCGATTGGCTTTTGGTACGGCGTGGGTTCGCTTCATGTTAGCGGCCTGCGGGATTTGGCTGGTCCCCCTCTTGTATCCACCGATGGCTGCGCATCGTTGGGTGTTCATCGCCTACGCGGGAGTCGCAATCGTCGAGCAGTTCTTGATCTGGCGCGATATCGCTAGACCGTGGCGGCCGGTCCTCGGCGGAATTCTCGACATGGCGTTGCTCACGTTCATCGTCCAGCGCGTCGGCTCTTCACGCACGGTGATGGTGGCACTTTACTTCGTCGCCGGAATCGTGAACTCGCTGGTCGTGACACCGAGAATGGGTGTTTTGCTTTCGAGCATCGGGGCGGCGATGTACTCGGCGGTCGTCATGATGGAGGTCCGAGGCGTGCTGCCGTTCGCGCCGGATGGGCCCTCCTGGATGCAGTCCGGACGACCGAGCCCGATCGACGGCTTCTTGCAGGCCGTCCTGGTCACCACACTTCTGATGTTTGGCACTGCGATCGTGGCGACGCTGATCAGGAAAATCAACCAGCGCGAAACCGAGCTGGTGGTCGCCAACGAGCGCCTCGGGGAGCTTTCACGCCAGGACCCACTGACAAAGCTCTGGAATCGTCGACACATCTTGAGCCATATCGAGCAGGGGCTGGCCTGGTTGAATCGCGGAAGGCCGATGGCTGTCGTGATGATCGACCTCGACCAATTCAAGCGCGTCAACGACACGCGAGGCCACCTCGAAGGCGATCAAGTCCTCAAGAGCGTCGCCGAAGCACTTCAACGATCGACGCGTGAGGTCGATGTAGCCGGCCGATATGGTGGCGACGAGTTCGTGATCGTGCTTCAGGACACGAATCAGGACGAGGGGCGTGTCGCAGGGAACCGCTTCGTGACGGCGATCCGGGAAGTTGGCATGAAGTTCGACCCGCTGAAGCCGGTCACCGCGAGCGCCGGCTTGAGTATTGCCCGCCCAGGCGACACGGTGGAAGCCGTCTTGAAACGGGCTGACGATTTCGCATATTCCGCCAAGGGCAAGGGCGGAAATCGCCTCTGTGGCTAATCCATGACTGACAAAGTCCTAATCGCGGGTTGTGGCGACGTCGGAAACGCACTCGCCGCACGGCTCCTCACCGAAGGTTGTGAAGTCTGGGGGGTGCGCCGCCAAGTCGAGGCCTTGGGCGAAGGAGTCCAACCGTGGCGCATCGATCTGACCGAACCAAGCGGTTTCGGTAACCCACCCGCTCCGTTCGACTACCTCTTCTACACCGCGAGCGCCGACCGCCGCGACGAAGACCATTACCGCTCGATTTACGTCGACGGCCTTCGAGACCTCTTGGCGGCCTTGCGAAAGGCAGGCTGCCCCCTTCGCCGTGTCTTTTTCACGTCTAGCACCGCGGTCTACGGCCAAAGCGCGGGCGAATGGGTGGACGAGAGTTCGCCCACTGAACCGCTGGGCTTCAATGGACGCATTCTCTTGGACGCCGAAGCGATCGTTCGCGAGGCTCCCGAGACGGGCGTCAACGTGCGGCTCTCGGGGATCTACGGCCCTGGAAGAACGCGGCTCGTTCGGAAGGTCTGGAGCGGGGAGGCCATCGCGACCAGAAGCTGGACCAATCGCATTCATGTCGAGGACTGCGCAGGCGCTTTGCACCACCTGATGCGCATCGAAA
>CAMYJN010000285.1 GCA_947258625.1 uncultured Polyangiaceae bacterium
GAGCCACTTCACTTTCGCAACCGGAACCGCAAGATTGAATACGTAGTCGACGGAGCCGATGCGGTTGAGGTACCGGGCTTCGAGGCGGGCCCGGCTGTTGATCGCGTACTGCTGTGCGGTCTCGTCTTCCGAGTCCAGGCCGAGGAGGAGCTCGGCAGCGCTCAACGACCTCGCAAAGTCACCGAGCGCGAAGCAGTCGGCAATTTCGGCATGGAGGAGGTCGGGGCTCGCTTGACCGGCTTCCTGCGTCTCGGGCCGTGCGGGAGGCGGTGCGGTTGGTGCGAGGCTGCGTCGATCCCGATCGGCAACCCAGGCGTCTCCAGAGATGCGACGCGTCGGCCGCTCGTGAATGTCCTGCGAATCGGGCTCCGCGGCTAGGTCGATCGCGCCGTTGTCGCCCAGCACACTCGGAAACGACGAATCGCCGGAACCTGGTTTAACAGAAGTCATGGATCACGCCGACTTGCCGACCACTCCCTTGAACATGCGCTGCGTTCGACCAAGCGACTCGAGCTCGTCTTCGAGCGCTGCGATATCGCCTCGCTCGAGCAGCGTTCGTGCGTTGTCGACGACGCCCTTGGCCTTATCGATGGCGTCACGCCCGAAGTCACTGCCCGCAACGATCGATTCAACCTCGGGAAAAAGGCGCTCGATCTCGGCGATTAGCGTTTCCGCTTCTTGGCGGACCTTCTCGGAAGCCTCGTCCTCACGCCGCGAAACGGCGAAATCCGACGCATCGACCATCATCTCGTTGATTTCGTCCTCGGTGAGGCCGCTGGTCGCGGTGACGGTGATGGACTGCTCCTTGCCGGTCTCGACGTCCTTGGCGTGGACGCTGACGATGCCATCCGCGTTGATTTCGAACGTCACCTCGACCTCCACCTCGCCGGCGGCCGCACGGCGAAGCCCGGTCAAAATGAACTCGCCCAGCAGCTCGTTGTCCTCTGCGCGTCGCGACTCGCCCTGAAGAACGAGAATCTTCACGGCCGTCTGGTTGTCGCGCACCGTGGTGAACGGCTTGCTACGAGACGTCGGAACCGTGGTGTTCTGCGGGATGAGCTCCTCGAAGTAGCCGCCGACGACCATGATGCCGAGCGTGTGCGGCGTGACGTCGAGGAGAACCATGTCGAGCTCCGGGGAGTCGTCCACGAGCGCGGCCCCTTGAATGGACGCGCCGAGCCCGACCACCTCGTCGGGATGCACTCCCTTGCAAGGGCCGCGCTGGAAGAATTTGCTGACCCGCTCCTGCACTTTCGGCATTCGGGTCATGCCGCCGACGAGAATGATGTCTTCAATCTCGTCCTTGTTGAGGCCCGCTTCACCGAGCGTGAGCTCGCAGATCTGAACGGTGCGGTCGACCAAGTCTGCCGTCAGCTCTTCGAGCGTGGCGCGCGTGAGCAGGCGCTGAAGGTGGAGCGCCTCGTTGCGAGCGCTCGAAATGATGAACGGAAGGTTGACCTCCGTTTCGGTGACCGCCGATAGCTCGCACTTGGCCTTCTCGGCGGCGTCTTTGAGGCGCTGCAGCGCCATGCGGTCCTGACGAAGATCGATGTCGTGCTCGTGTTGAAAGCCTTCCACGAGCCAGTCGATCACGCGCTGGTCGAAATCTTCTCCACCGAGGAAGGTGTCACCAGCGGTGCTGATGACTTTGAACACACCGGTGCTCGCGATCTCGAGAATCGAAATGTCGAAGGTGCCGCCCCCGAGGTCGAAGACCGCGACGGTGCGATCGATGTTCTTTCCAAAACCATAGGCAAGCGCCGCTGAAGTCGGCTCGTTGATGATGCGAATGACATCCAGGCCGGCGATCGCGCCAGCATCTTTGGTGGCCTGGCGCTGATTGTCGTTGAAGTATGCAGGCACCGTCACGACGACCTTGTTGACCTCTTCGCCGAGATAATCCTCCGCGACCATCTTCATCTCTTGAAGGACCATCGCGCTGATCTCGGGAATGCTGTAGACCTTGTCCCGCATCTTGATGCGGCAATCGCCGTGCGGACCTTCCACGATGTGGAACGGCGTGGTCTGGATCGTGTTCTTGACCTGAGGGGTCTCCCACTTCCGCCCGATGAGGCGCTTGCAGGCAAACACCGTGTTCTCGGCATTGGTCACGGCCTGGCGCTTTGCGATGTGGCCCACCAATCGCTTGCCGCCCTCCGTCACGGCCACCATCGAGGGGGTGACCTTGTATCCCCCACGATTCGCGATGACCACGGGCGTGCCGCTTTCCACGACGGCGACGCACGAGTTGAACGTACCTAGGTCAATCCCAATGACTCTTTCCATGCCCCACTTTCAAGCGCTCCGATGCGTTCGTCACATCACCCCACGAGCTGCTGTCTAAGATTTTTCACCATCTCGTGGCCCGGGTCCAGCTTTGCTGCCTCATCGAGCTCTTTCGCAGCGCTGTTGTCCATGCCCGCATGGATGTAAATACGGGCCAAAAGTAGGCGCGCCTCGAGCGAATCCGGGGCCAAGTCGAGGCTTCTTTGGGCAAAATCCCGCGCTTTTCGGAGATCGCCACCGGCGCTCAGAAGCGCCTTGGCCGCGCGTCGAGGCGCGATAGGGTCCTCGGGGGCGGCCTCAGCCACTTTGGCCCAAGAAATGCTGGCGGCCGACCAGAGGTTGTTTTCCTCCTCGTAGGTCGCCTGTTCCCGATGGATGTCGAGGAGCTGGACGCGAAGGTGCGAATTGACCCGACGGTAGTCCTCTTGAACGTCGCTGCGACTCGAATCGAGGGTGATGGCCATTCGCAGGGCAGTGGCTGCTGCGGCCAGGTCGCCCTTGGCCTCGGCCATGCGGGCGGCCTCGATGTGATGTTCGGCGCGATCCACGCCTCCGGTGAGCCCGGCCGTTCGCTTGAGCGAGCGGGTGAGATCACGGAGCGCGGTTTTTGCTCCGACCTTGGCGGTGGGTGCGGGCATCGGTCGCACGGGCCCGCTCTTCTTTGGCGCTCCCATCGATCGGCCCCGAAGCTTTCTCTCGAGGAGCTCGCGCTTTCGTTGCATGCGCTCGTGCTCCGGCGACCCGGGCACAACGGAAGCGGCCTTCTTCGTTGGCGCCTGACGCGGCTGCCAGTCCCTGGACGGCGCCTCGGCATCGACCGGCCCCGCCTGACGTTCGGCAATGGGCGCACGCGTGAGCGCTTTGGACATCGCCTGCGCTCGTTCCTCGACGCGGCTGATTTTCTCTTCGACCGCGGATACCACGATGCTTCTCTTGAGGTAGCGATCGTAGGCCTCCCGCTTTTGTTGGCGACCGATGACTTCGTAGGCATCGGTCACGTTACGGAAGATCACTTCCATGTGGGCTTTGAAGGAGCCGAGACGCTTACCGTAATAGGAGTCGGGATGAAAGGTCTTGGATAGTGCGAAATACGCCTTACGGATTTCGGAGCGTTCGGCGTCCGACGCGACCCCGAGGAGCTCGTAGTGGTTGAGCCGATCAGCCCGTTTGAATGTCTGCAGGATCTTCTCCTGAAGCGCTTCGTCGATCTCCACATCCTCGATGAGCTGCGCCGCCGGTGGCTCGCTCAAAACTTTCGCGCCAACCCATTCGACGAGTCCAAACGAGATCAGCCGTTCGATCGCTTCGGCGACGAGCGCAGGATCGAGCACCGTCAGGTCGGCGATGTCGCCGACATTGAGAACCCCATCGATGCACGAATGCACGAATGCCTCCTGCGGGCTCATACTGTGCGCGCTTAGGTCTGCCTCTTCGATCTGTCGCGGAATTCGCTCCTCCGACATCGACTCTCTACCGTCCCCCTACGTTCACAGTCTAGCTTGGCGTTTCGCTCGGCAGCCAGTTCGCCGGCGCTAAACGACGAGCCACTCCAATAGAGCCTTCTGGGTGTGTAGGCGGTTCTCGGCTTCATCCCAAACTCGGGACTGCGCCCCATCGATGACGGCAGCGCTTACTTCTTCACCGCGATGTGCCGGCAAACAGTGGAGGAAGATCGCGTCCGAAGCGGCCCGAGCCATGGCGTCCTCGTCGACGATGAAGCCGGCAAACGCACCCTGTCGCTCCCGGGCCTCGTCCTCTTGCCCCATGCTTGCCCAGACATCGGTGCTGACCACCGTGGCGCCCTCCAAGGCCTCCTCGGGCCGATCGACGACTCGAACGCGGGCGCCCCGCTCCCGCGCATCGGCCAGAACCTGCTCATCTGGCTGGTATCCCGACGGACACGCAAGCACCAGCTCGAAGCCAGCCACGCTGGCGGACACGATCCAGGAGTGGGCCATGTTGTTGCCGTCGCCGATCCACGCCACACGCGCGTCGTCGAGCTCCGGCCCGGTGCTCTGGCGAATCGTCATCATGTCGGCGAGCAGCTGCACGGGGTGAAACTTATCTGAAAGCCCGTTGACGACAGGGACGGTCGAATAGCGCGTTAGCGCCTCCAGGCGATCGTGCCCGAAGGTTCGGTAGACCACGCCGTGAACATATCGGCTCAACATGCGGGCGGTGTCTTCGATCGGCTCGCCGCGCCCGAGCTGCGTGTCCCTCGAGTTGAGTGTCACGG
>CAMYJN010000286.1 GCA_947258625.1 uncultured Polyangiaceae bacterium
TCAATACGATCCATCCGCGGCCGGGACTTTCCCCACCAGCGGCAAGATCCACGAGCTCTCGCTCAACCTCGGAGCGAAGGTATTGTTCTAACGAGGCTTCCTGGGGTGAAATTCTATGGATCGGCGAGCTCATGCCGACGGTTGGGTAACGCTCTCTTAGCTGTCGTTCCTCAAAACGTTGTCCGCCCGCGAGATGTGAGCCGCGATGATGGCGAAGGTGAGCCAGCGGACAGAGCTCGGAGCTTTAAGTGCGTTGCCGACGATTTGACAAGTGCGAATTGAGCGCGGCATGCGCCATAGCCCCGCGCAGTGCGCGGAGCTCACGCTCACGCCCGACGTCGCGTGGGATCCAGAGTTTCGTTCAGGCTGCGCGTCGCGTGTAGCGATGATGCAGTCCGCCGATCATCGGGAGTGCGATGACCTTCCCCCCATCGGTGGACTCGCGCTCGCGGCGTTCGGGGGCGTCCTTGTCGAGCGCGAGGTGGGTCCGGGAGCCGTGATAGTACTCGAGGTACTTGCGCAGGATGCGCCGGAGGTGCTGCTCTCTGACAACGACGACGTGGTCGATGGCTCGGCGGTATCGGCGAACCCCGGGGTGAATCCTTCACTGACGATCACGGCGCTCGCCGAGCGCGCCATGAGCTATGTTCCGAAGAAATCGACCCCGGGACCGTGACGCGCTACTCGCCGACCGGCTCGAAGGCGAACTTCTGACCGCCACCCGCAGCTTCGACCATCGCGCCCTTGATCGGTAGAACCATGATGGCGGTGCCATCTTTGTACTTCGACACCGCGGCCGCACCCTTCTTGCCGCCGATTGCCGTAGCGGCAGCGCTTCCCTCGAAGCGGGCTTTCTTGAAGCGATCGAGTGCCTTCTTGTTCTTGAAGAGAATGACCTCGGCGTAGGTCTGGCCGCCGACCTGTGCACCGACAGTCGTCTGGGTCATCTTCGTGTGTCCAATGAGCTTGCCCTTTTTGTAGACCTCACCGGTTTTGTAGACCTCACCGGCGCCGTGTGAAGCACCGATGATGAAGCCTCCCTTCCCGACCTCGGGAAAAATCGCATAGGCGTACGCCTTCTTGAGGGTCGCCTCGAAGGTATCGTCCTTCGCTTGCCAGTCCTTTTTGATAGATTCCACCTTGCCGTGCAGCTCGTCCTTATCGATATCCTTTGCGGAAGCGACGTTGAGGCCGAGCAGGAGAGCGGGAACGATCAGAACGAGACGCGAGAGTTTGAACATGGGACCTCGGTGTTGGTTGTGGGAGCGAGCGCTGGGACGGACTGCTTAGCAGGTATCCCGCTTGTTTGGCTACCCAGCGCTGTGACCTCGTTTTGGGTGCGGCGGCGTCTCACTCTCGGCCGGCTGCGTGCCTCTCACCCATCAAGACCCGCGACCTCTGGCGATTGACCCACCGAGCCTTCCAGCGTCTCTTTGACATTGATGAGCGCCAACTCGAACTCCCGTGCGTTCCGCCTCGCCGCGATGTGCTCCGCCAGCTTGCCGAGTACGGGAATCGGGACGCTGTACTCAACCTCGAGGGTCAACGTCGTCCCTTCTTCGTGGGATTCGACCCCATATGCAAACGTGCTGTGAATCATGCCGATGGTCTGATGCACTGCGCATTTTCCCGGGACGTGCTCGACGACCGTAGCCTGTCCATGAAGGAACAGGCCCGCCATCTTGTAGGTCCACGTCTGCTGCTGGCCGGCGCCGCTCCCGATCACATCGGCCACTTCGACCATCCCAGGCAGCCATTCGACCAAGTTCATCGGGTCGTCCACGTACGCAAACACTCGATCCGTGGGCGCATGGATCACGATACTGTTCTTCCAGGAGATCATATCAGCCGACTCCCGTTCTTGGGGGTCGCCACCGTATGCAACCACCGGATTCTGGTGATGTCTATACCCAATTCTTCACTCGTTCGAGGTTTCGGCAGGCCTAGCAGTGCGTGCGAGAGGTTTCGGGGAAGGATCTAGAAGACTACTCCAATTTCCCGCAATTGGGTCACACTCCCGGACGTTCCTTGCTTGTTGTAGCAAAGACCGGAGTGACGAGGGCCGAAGACGCGAACTTACGTCGCCACCATCTTCGTGTTCCTCCGGCGCGCTCCGAGGTGATCACCCGAAGGCCGTGGATGGCGTTGACGGCCCTGGTCTCTTTCGCCCTGGCAGTGATCACGACCGACGGGCTAGCAGCCATGGTGACCGACAGGCTAGCAACGACGGTGGCCGACAGGGTTTTCCGGCATGGGCCTTACGAACACATTCGTGATCGACTCTGGCGCGTGAAACTGGGTACTCCGATGGAGTCTGTCTCGCGTAACCTGCTGTTCGATCCCGTGCGCGTAGAAGAGGGCACAGACCATGTGGTTTGGTACTACGATCGCAGCCCGGTCGCAGCTGTCGTCCCCGCCATCGTGTTCGACAAGCAAACCGCGCGAGTCGTCGCTCTTCACGTTGACGACCGGAGACGGCGCCTCGGCCCCTGCTCCGTCGGACGGCCTCCGGACACGCCGTCCGAATAGCTGCATGTTCGGTGCTTGGAGCCCACACCATCAGGGCCTGTCCGAGAGGATGTCGTTCTCGGCGCCGTAGGTGGCGCCGTGGAACCGATTGATGGGGCTTTTCCGGGGTTCGCTTCTCAGCGCTGGCGCTCTTCAGCGATTTCCAATCCTTGGTCGGCAGCCAGTTCAGCCAGTCGCTCTTGTGCGCGCGTCGATCCCTGCAGTGTGACTTCTTTCGTTCCGAACCTCTGCTTGGCGACGCTCACCAGCTGCTCGAGCGCACCTTCGCGGGCCTCGCCGAGGAGCTCGATCGATCCAGCCGACTCCCGGAGCCGCACCCCGTTCGGCATGTTGTGGACGATGCTCCCCCGACTCGTGCGCCCGCTGCGAGACGGGAGGGCGCGAACCTGCTTCTCGCGACTCTTGATCACCAATCCCCCGGGCTTTCGCGCGAGTCGTCGGATCGCCCGCTGGTCTCCATGTCCAGCGCGGGCTGCCAAGAACTCCTTCCAAGACCCCGGGTGTGTGTTGACGCCGAGGGTCCGCCATCTCTTGATCGTCGCCCTCAGTCTGCGCTCGGCAGCCTTTTTCTCGAACGACAGCATCTTGTACAATTTGTGTTTCTCGCGCCCAGGAATGGGCATCGCCGCAATCGCGTGATGCCTGAACTTGAAATGTCGCCGATGCGCAGCTTGGGCTGTGTCGACCTTGGAGGACAATGCCTCGCGCTGTTCGTCCCGCCGAGCTCGCGCGGCGCCGAGTGCATCCTGGTACTCTCGCCAAAGTCCGTCGTCACGCAGCGGCCCCAGGGGTTCGGGTCGATACGCCTCGCGGCTCATCGTCGCAACGTGCTCCGCCGCGGGACCCGGAATGAAATCCCCGAAGCGCTCACAGAGCCTTTGTTTGGACCAGTGGCGCCCAAGAGACGAGGCCTTGCAGGCGAGGTCCCCTCGCGTTGAGTCGACCAAGGCTAGCCCATTGCCGCGCCGAACCATTCGGACGCCATGCACGGCTAGGCGCGCGTGCAGCTGATTCCAGTTGGAGATGCCATCTAAGTCGACCTTCTCGCCGATGCGACTCCTCGCCCAGCGAGAAAAACTCTGTACCCCGCGCGCGGACTCGTAGTCGCGGGACCGATCGCTGTCGATTCGCGTCACGCTTCGATCGACCTGGTGAAGCCCGAGCTCCTTCTCGAGCTCGCCAGCTAAGACCTTAAACAGAGGAATGTCGCGGAAGGGGTGGTGGATCTTCAAGGTCACAAGATGGATCTTGTTCACCGCGATGTGAACATGCTCGTGCTCTTGATCGCTATGCCGGACCGCGATGTATTGATGCTCTTGCAAACCGACAGCTGCAACCGTTCGGCGAACGACATCCTCAAGTTCGCTATCAGCGAGCTTACGATCGTTTGGGTGGAACGAGATCACCGCATGGTAGGTCTTGTCCCTTTTCGTACGGACGTTGCCTTCTTGGACGAGCTTTATGACCGAGAGAGCCAACTCCGCGTCCTCCCTCCGATCGAGAGCCTCTAGATTGCCCGCCATGTACCAGGTGCATCTCTCGCCGCCTTTGCCCTTCAGCATATACGGCACGAGTTGCGAGATCCGGGAGCCGGCTCTGTTGTTGCGGGGTCGCTTCGGCGTGATGATCATTGGGCGCGAACCAGGTGCGCGATGGCCCGCCTGAGCTCAATGGCATTGCGTTCCACTTCCACGAGGGTTCGGCGAAGCGCCGCCTTCTCCTCCCGCTCTGTGAGTGCTTTCTTGAGCAAACCACCGAGACGTTTCTGCTCCCCTTGAATCCTCAACAGATCTTGAACCTCTTTCCGCGCACGCGCGCTTGGGATCTCCGCACTGAGGAGCACACGACGTAGGATCTCTCCGCGCGTGAATCCGGATGCTTCTGAAAGGGCCTGCAGGCGGGCGACGTGCTCATCTCCGACGCGGAAACCGATGAAATGCCGAAGACCCCCCACGCGTAAATAATAGGGTGCCTCGGACGCTTGTCGAGTGT
>CAMYJN010000287.1 GCA_947258625.1 uncultured Polyangiaceae bacterium
TGAGGCCAAGCGGCTTTGCTCCGACGCAAACGATGTTTCGTGTGCACTCGGCGACGGCCATCGCTGCGCCAGCGTATGGGTCGAGCTCCACGTGCCGGCCGTTGCAGTCGACGGAAACCGCAAGAAATTTTTCGCGAGTCCCGCTGGCATCTTCACAGAACGCTCGAATCACCGCGGCGTCGCCGTCACCAGGACGAATCACGGTTCCGTTACGAACGATATGATCGTATTGACGCCAGATCCAGGAACGGCTCCCGATGTTGGGCGAACCGATCAGGCGTACGAGCTCGGCGCCGAGGTCTTCGGGAGCATCCCCGGTCATCGTGAACAGCGTGGCTTCCTCGGCTCGTCCTTGCTGGGGTCGGTCGTACTTGGGCGCCGCGTTCGTGAGCAGGTCGACCGGCAGATCCACCACGACGACGGGATCGGGCTTGCCCGTGCCATCGAATGGGTCGTAGCCCGGGGTTGCTTTGCAAACGAAGCGCCCGGTGTCGGTCACGCGGCCGACGATCGACGCATCGAGGTCCCACTTGGCACAGATATCGAACACCTCTTGTTCGCGTCCCGCTTTCGCGACCATCAGCATGCGTTCTTGCGATTCGCTCAGGAGCATCTCGTAGGGGCTCAACGCTTTGGTACGGCGCGGAATCGCATCGAGATCGAGCTCGATGCCATTGCCGGCGCGGTCCGCCATTTCGACCGAAGACGAGGTCAGCCCCGCCGCGCCCATGTCCTGCACGCCCGACAGACAATCGGTCGCGAAGATCTCCAGGCAGGCTTCGAGGAGCAGTTTCTCCATGAATGGATCGCCCACCTGCACGGTCGGCAACTTGCTGTCGGTCTCTTCGCCAAACTCGGCGCTCGCCATGGTTGCGCCGTGAATTCCGTCTCGGCCAGTTTTGGCGCCGACGTAAATGATCGGGTTGCCGATGCCCTCTGCAACTCCGAAGAAGAGGTCTTCGGTCTTGGCAATGCCCACCGTGAACGCGTTGACTAGGATGTTCCCGTCGTAGCTCGTGTCGAATTGCACTTCACCGCCCACGGTCGGGACGCCGATGCAGTTGCCGTAGCCGCCGATGCCCGCGACCACGCCCTTGACTAGCTGAGGCGTTCTCGGATGATCGGGGCGGCCAAATCGGAGGGAGTTCAGGGACGCCACCGGGCGCGCGCCCATCGTGAACACGTCGCGCAAGATGCCGCCAACGCCTGTCGCCGCGCCTTGGTACGGTTCGATGTACGACGGATGGTTGTGCGACTCCATCTTGAACACCGCGCAGAAGCCATCACCGATGTCGACTGCCCCAGCGTTTTCCCCAGGCCCCTGAACCACTTGCGGGCCTGTCGTCGGTAGGCGCGCGAGATGGACGCGAGAAGACTTGTACGAACAGTGCTCGGACCACATTACGCTGATGACCCCGAGCTCCGCGTAGCTGGGCAAGCGGGAGAGGGTGCTCAGGACGCGTTCCCACTCTTCCGCCGCGAGCCCGAACTCGCGGGCGATCTCAGGGGAGCTATCGGGCTCACCGGGAAAGTTCGCTGATGTGCTCATGCGAACCCCAAGTGACGCCGCAGCGATTTGAATAGCGTGAGCCCGTCATCGTTGCCGAGGATGGCTTCGCTCGCCCGCTCGGGGTGCGGCATCATGCCCAGCACGTTTTTCTCCCGGTTGTAAAGGCCGGCGATGTCACCGACCGAGCCGTTTGGATTGGCGTCGCTGCCCTTGGGCTCGCCACCGCCGTGCGTGCAGTAGCGAAAAGCGATTTGCCCATGGCGCTCGAGGTCCGCAAGACCTTCCTCCGTCGTATGATATCGGCCGTCCGCGTGCGCAATGGGGAGACGGAGCACGTTGCCTTTGCCCATGTCGGTGAACGGACCGTCGTTTTCGACGCGTAGATAGATGTCACGGCACTCGAAACGAAGATGGGCATTCCTCGTCAACGCCCCGGGAAGGAGCCCCATCTCGGTCAGAATCTGGAAGCCGTTGCAGATCCCGAGGACCGGGCCGCCGCGGCCGGCAAACTCGCGGACCGCATTGTCGATCGGGCTGAAGCCAGCAATCGCGCCGGCGCGCAGGTAGTCGCCGTATGAGAAACCACCAGGAATCACCACGGCGTCCGCGTCACCGAGGCTGGTTTTCTTATGGAAAGCGTACCAGGCCTCGGCACCCAAGACGTCGCGCACCGCGTGCAGGGCGTCCCAGTCGGCATTGGAGCCTGGAAATTGTACGACAGCGACTCTCATCTGACGGTTCCGTGGTCGTCGGCGGGCGGAGCATAGAACGGACCGGCCCGCAGGCAACGCGGAAGCGATGCTATCGGATCAGCTCCAGATAGCCGTGGCTGATCTCAGGTTCGAGCCCCTCCACCGGGCTCATCCGAAACACGATCGTTCCTCGGCAGCTCGCTGCGTCCACGAGCCCATAGGCACGGCTATCCTGTCCCATGTAGCCGCGGTAGTCGCCGAGGAGGTACAGCTTCCCCGACGGGACCTCCGTCTTTTCGACGTGGTGCCGACGATTCGCGCCTAGGAAGATGCGGTGCTTGCCGGTTCCAAGGTACTCATCGCCCCAAGTGACCTGCACCGTCCGGTCGGTGTCGGCATTGTAAAACGAGGTACTGCCCCCTCCATTGTAGTCGACGGGCTTGCCATCGATGAGGAGCTCGGTGCCGAACGAATCGATCGTCATCCCGCCGGTTGCCGCGACCCGCGCGACGACCCAGCCATCTTCCGTTGGGTGCTGGCAAACCGCGATCGAGCCGAGCGTCGGGGTCGTTCGCTTGTTGATCAGGACGCGCTCTCCCCGGAGCAACGTGGGCGCCATTCCGTTGTGTCCGACCTCCGCCATGTCGAACAGGATCACCTTGAGCAACAGGGCGATGACGATGAAGATCGCGCCCACCCAGGAAAGGCAGCCAAGCCCACTGCGAATTGCCCCCATGCCCCTGGCTATTCACCGTTCGAGAGGCACTTGTCAAGCTCGCGAAGGAAGAGCCGCATGGCTTCGTTAGGCTGCTCGGCCGCATAGACCGCCCGCCGGATCGCGACACCGAACGCGCCTGCGCGAAGCAAGGGCGTCAAATCCTCGGGACGCACGCCGCCGAGGGCATATGTCGGCATTTCGACACCGGCGATCGCTGCTCGAAAACCATGAACGCCCATCGGCTGAGCCTTGCCCGGGACGTGAAAGATGGGGCTCAAGAAGGCGTAGCTGGCGCGTTCCCGCGCGGCCGCCCCAAGGCCCGTGCGATCGTGGCGGGAGACGCCGAGGATTGTAAGTGAAGGCCAATGCTCGCGAATTCTCGCCGGGGGAAGGCCGAGCTCGGGTAGGTGCACGCCGTCTGCGCCCACGATCGCTGCGAGATCCGTCCGTCGGTTCACCGTCAGTGCACTGCCGGTGTCACGCGTGATCGCGCGCAGCTCATGGCCCCATTGGACGATTTGCCGATCGGACGCCCCTTTTGCTCGAAGCTGCACACCCAGGACACCGGGCGGGCATCCTTCGACGGCGCGCCGAAGCGGGGCGACCGGACCGTCCGGGTGGTTCGGGTCTGTGATGATCCAGATCCGCGGAAGGCCTTGCGTCATCGCGGTGGACTCAGGAATGGCTGTCGTGATCGGAGCCGATGACGCCCTCGAGCGGGCTCGATGCCGTTGCGTAGAGCCTGCGTGGAATTCGGCCTGCGAGGAATGCGTCGCGGCCGGCCTCGACCCCTGCTTTCATCGCGCGGGCCATTCGAACCGGATCCTTGGCGCCGGCGATCGCCGTGTTCATCAGCACGCCGTCGATGCCTAGCTCCATGGCAATCGCCGCATCGGACGCGGTGCCGACGCCGGCGTCGACGATCACCGGCACCGTCGCGTGCTTGACGATGATCTCGATATTGAACGGATTGCGGACGCCAAGCCCGCTGCCGATCGGCGCGGCCAATGGCATGACCGCCGCGCAGCCGAGCTCCTCGAGGCGAAGGGCCGCAATCGGATCGTCATTGAAGTAGGGCAGGACGGTGAAACCGTCGTGCACCAAGGCCTTGGCGGCTTCGAGCGTTGCGGGCACATCGGGAAAGAGCGTCCGCTCGTCGCCGATGACCTCGAGCTTGATCAGCGGCGTGTCCAGGAGCTCCCGCGCAAGCCGCGCAGTGCGGACGGCATCTTCGGCGGTGTAGCAGCCGGCGGTGTTGGGAAGGAGTGTATACTCGCCTTCGCGGAGCACGGTCATGATCGAGTCAGCTCCGGTTGCCTTCAAATCGACCCGGCGCACCGCAACCGTGACGACTTCGCAGCCGGAGGCCTTCAGCGCCCGTTTCGCCGTGTCGAGGTTTGGGTACTTCCCCGTACCGGTGAACAAGCGCGATCGAAACTCGAACTGGCCGATCTTCAGAATGTCTTCGGACACCTAACCGCCTCCTACGAAATGAACCACCTCGACCTGGTCACCGTCGCTGAGACGGGTGCTCTCGTGCAGGGCCCGCGGGACGACTTCTTCGTTGCGCCCGACGGCCACCAAG
>CAMYJN010000288.1 GCA_947258625.1 uncultured Polyangiaceae bacterium
GATGAGATTTTGGCTGTACATCGCTTTGCTTGGCTTATTCGTAGCTTCCCTCGGTCCGAACGCGAGAGTTTCGGCGCAGGCCCCCGATATTCGAAACATTCGGCCGCACGTGATCCTGCTGGTCGACACGTCGGGCTCGATGGAGCGAAAGCCGAACTGCATCTGCTCGACGCCAGCATGCCTCGAGTGCATTCCCGTCTGCGGGGCGGGCACCTACGAGCAGAACCGCTGGTCGGTCGTCGCACAGGCGCTCACCGGCGAGTTCACTCCGTACGAGTGCAATTCCGACCTCCGAATTGGCGGCATCTACGTGGGTGAGTACGACGAAGGTTACTTCCTGCCGCACATTCAGCTGCCTCAGGAGATCCCGGCCTATGGTGGATCGCAGAGCGCGAACGGGGTCCTCGATACCTACATCGAGCGCATCAAGTTCGGCCTGATGACGTTCGACTCGGTCGGCACCCTGAGCGACAGGCCTCCGCTGGTCAGCCAAGCCGACTTCCTCCTCGCACCGTTCCCGGCCGAGTCGACGGGAACCAAGGGGATGTATTCGTACGGACCGGACAGGCCCTATTCGTTCCCGGGCGCCCTGACGACCTTCATGCTCAACAGCGGAGCACGCTCGGCCGCCGCGGACGAAGGCGGGTTGGTCAGTGTCGGTGCCGACAGCACCGCATCGATGGCCACCACCAACGCCGCGATTCAGGCGACGGTGCTCGGCGACAGCGGGCTTGGCAAGAATCCTCTGCGCCCCTACGGCGCCACGCCCACGGCCGGGCTCGTCACCGACCTGCAGTTCTTCCTTCAGACCGACCCCGACATCCTCGAGAAGACGGCCGATCCCGGTCCGGGCGATCCTTACTACGGCTGTCGCCCGCGAAGCGCCGTGCTGATCACCGACGGTTTTCCGAACGGCGACATGCGCGGCAACCCGGTCAACTGCCAAGACTTAGGCAACCCCGTGGGTCCGACCGGCTGTCCCTTCGAGGAAGTCGCCGACACGGTTTCGGCGATGATCTCGACTGGCGATTTGGACAAGTTCTACGTCATTGGCTTCGCACTCGATGGAGACGCCGCGAAGGTGGCCGCCGTCGAGGCGCTTCTGAACGACATCGCTTCGGTGGGAGACACGACGGACGCCTTCCTGGTCGCCGATCGCGCCGAGCTTGTCACCGCGTTGAGCTTCATTTTCAACGAGCAGAACCCAGGCGCAACGAGCCGAACCGCACCGGTGCTCACCGGCGCCTCACCAGGACTCTTGGAGTCGGAGTTCATCTCCGGTTTCAATGCGTCCTTGGACTCGACCGACCCCTGGGACGGCGTCTTGGAGCGCAGGCGATTCGAGTGCATCGACGGCTTGCCCGAACCCCAAGACGTCGAAGACAGGGATCGCTTCCACGAAGTCCTGAACGCGCAGAACGTGCGCCCGCTGGGTGTGGAGCCCTGGGGAGGTTTAGGTTCGAACGTCAACTTCACGGGTGGCTTCCCGCGAAACCTTTGGACGGTACTGCCAGACAATCCGGCCGACATCAATTCGCACCTCACCGGTAGCGGAGTGGACAAGCTCACGACGGCCGGCTTGGACGTGCCCGGTATCGGCGGGGCGCTCATCGACCAACGCGCGGGCGAGTTCAGCCGGGCCATCGATCCCGAGTACCTACTGGGCGTGGGCAGCGTAGACACCGCGTTCAGAAATACAGTGGTCGAATGGGTTCACGGAGCGTCCGGGAGCGGCCGTGAAAACGAACGCCTGGGCGACATCTACCATTCGACGCCGGCCATCGTCGGCCCGCTGGTCGACGACATCGACGACAGCTCGTTCAACGACTGGCGATTGGGCTTGCAGTACCAGTTGAGCCCCGACTCGGGGGAAGTCGTACCAGACTGGCAGCTCAGCGAACGTCCTCGCGTGATCTATGCATCGTCGAACGACGGCGTCATCCATGCGTTCCTGGCCGATGACTACCTGCCTGGCGCCTACTCCGGGATCCTCGACGAGTTCGCCTGCGCCGACGGCAAGGATGCCGGCACCGAGCTCTGGGGCTTCATCCCGCCGATGTTCCTCGACGATCTCGACGACATGCTGGCAGGCGGCAGCAAGCAATGGTACGGCGACGGCAGCATTCAGGTCCGCAACCTCTATGACGTTCGCGAGTTCGCAGCGGGTGAGGGCGGTGCGACGAACGTCTGGCGCACGGTCCTCTTCCTCAGCTTCCGAAATGGTGGCAACGGCATGGTGGCGCTGGACATCACCAACCCTTGCAAGCCCGAGTTCCTTTGGCAATTCACCCACCCCAACCTCGCCGATACCTATGGACAGCCCGCGGCCGCTCAGATCCTCGTCAAAGGTGGTGACGACGGCGGTGGCGGGCCAGCTTTCCTAGAAACGCAGTCGCGCGGCGTGATCCTGCTGCCAGGCGGACAGGGTGTCGAGGACGGCGGCGCTTGTCCGATCGGCGCGGGCGCCGAGCCTCCCGAAGGTATGGTCGAGGCGGACGATGTCACCAATATTAACCCGCGTCCCAACGGACGTTGCTGGCGAGACGAATCCACGGCCCCACCGGAGGTGCAGCACGGTCGGATGCTCTACTTCATCGACATGCTGACTGGCTTGCTCATCGAGACGCTCGACCAGAACACGTTTCCGGCGCCGCTCACCGGTGCGGTTTCGGTCTACCGAGGCGATACCGGCGCGGTCGCCAGCGCGGCGTACACGGTGGACGCCGATGGTGCGCTGTGGCGCGTCGATCTGTCTTCAACCGAGCCGGCCGACTGGACCGCCGAGGTGCTCCACGACCTGTACTACGACGAGGCGTTCGACGTCGCCGAGCCCACCTTCTACCCGCCCGCGCTCACCAGGGACCCGCGAGGCAGGGTCGTCATCCTGACCGGAACGGGCAACATCGACGTGCTCGACGATCCCACCGCAATCAACAAGGTGGTCTCGGTCACAGAGAAACTCACCTTCGACTTCGATGGCACGGTGGACGAAGTCGAGGGCCGACTGAACTGGGAAATCAAGCTGGAATCGGGCGAGCAGATGACCGGGCCGATCGAGCTCTTTGGCGGTCAGGTATTCTTCGGGACTTTCAAGTCCGCAAGCGGGACGGCAATCGATGCCTGTCCATTCGGCGGCAGCCGGATTTTCGGGCTGAACTACTTGGATGACCCGGCCAGCCCAGGGACCGAGGTTCCCCTGCTCGGAGACCCCTTGGCCCCGGTCTTGGTCCTCGATCAGAACGACCTCCCTCAGCTCGAGAACGCATTGCTCGTTGGCCTGCAGGTCGCCCAGGCGCCCGTCTGCGTCACGACGCAGACGGCCAACTTCACCGATCCGTTCGACGGCACGTCAGTGGGCTTCCTCGCCATGCCGGTCGCGACGAGCGGTCGCGAGTTCAAGCTGATGGGCCACCTCAGCGGCGCGGCTGCCATACCGGTCAACCAGCTCGCGATCAACATCCTCGAGCAGGGGATCCAGGCTCCCCAAGCCTTTACGGTCGTCTCGGGGATGGCCGAGACCCTGGAATGATCGCTGGCACAGTGATACCTCCTAAACCGATGTACGGCTCACCGCTTATCTTTCTCGCTCTCGTGCTGTTGCTCGCCGGCTGCAACTCGAAGCCCGAACGGGAAGCGCCGAGCGGCGGCGGTGCGGCCTTGCAGGAGCAGGCAAACGCCGAATCTACACAGCCGAAGACGAGCGCCCGACGCTTCGATGGAGAGGGACGTCTTCTCGCGTCGGATGACTACATCGTCGGCATCCGCCTTCCGCGAGGCGCCGAGCTCTTTCGCGAAGACGGGCTACTGCACGTGTACCGAATTCGCGCCCCCATCGAAAAGGTGCTGGCCTATATCGGGCCCATGATGGTCACGGGCAGCGTGGAGCGCCGCGGCAAAGGCGCGATTTACAAGCGAGCGAGCGTTCGGGGCGCAGAGGTCAACCCGACCAAGGTCGACGTCTCGATCCTCGAGGTCGGCAGCAACACGACGCGCATCTCGATCATGGAGCTTCCGCCGCCGGCCCCACGCGAGCACATACCGAGCGTCGATCGGACCAAGGCCGCGGCGCAAGAGTCGTTCCGCATGCTCGACTGACGGGCGCGCAGTCCGTCAAGGCTCTCGATAGGCTGCGAAGGTGCACTGAACCGTCCCCGCACCCAGGGACTCGGTCGCGACCATGCTGGTAGAGACCCGTTCGGGATCCTCCATGCGCCCGAAGCGCTCTACCAGCTGTGCGACCCGCCGCGCCCAGACGCGGCTGCTCAGCTCGGGCACCGCGACTTGGCAGGCGACCGGGCCATGTGGAAAGGCCTCCAGAAGCCCGACGAACCGTCTGACGGTGGCGTTCGATACCTGGCCGTTGGAGCCAAAAAAGCGCTCCGACCGAATCAGGACGGCGCTCCCAAGTCGGTCGGCCGCAAAGCCCGTGACCGAAGCCGTTTCGACGAGTGCCGTCGACGCGCCGGGGCGTGGCTCGGGCCAGTCCGCGCGCGTTTGTCCGA
>CAMYJN010000289.1 GCA_947258625.1 uncultured Polyangiaceae bacterium
CCGACGAAGCACGACACATCGGGCTGGTGAACGAGGTGTTCGCGAAGGATTCGCTCGACGCCAGCGTGGATGAGCTCGCTCAGATGATCGCCAACAACGCCCCGCTCACCATCCAAAGCGCCAAGATCAGCCTGCAAGAGCTCGCCAAGCTCGAAGCCGAACGAGACGCCGCACGCATCAACGATTCGATCGAGCGGTGCTATCAGAGCGAAGATTTTAGGGAAGGCGTCAGGGCTTTCCTCGAAAAGAGGAAGCCGGAGTTTCGCGGCAAGTAGCGTCGGTCCCCCCGCAGCGCAGGAGAACGACTGGCACGAGCGCGGTTCGGGACCTAAGAGGACCTCCAAGGAGCGAGGCGATGCTAGACAAGCAATCCACTGGCCTTTTGGCCTTCTGGCGTGAGTATGATCGTAAAACCTACGTCAAAGCCGCCGTCCTGGCAGACCGCCTGGGGTACGACTCGTTCTGGCTCCCCGAGGTTTGGGGGTACGAGGTCTTTTCCCTGCTGACCGAAATCGCTCTCAAGACAAAACGGATCAAGATCGCCACCGGCATCATCAACGTTTTCAGCCGTTCACCCGCGCTCATCGCCATGCAGGCCGCTACGCTCGATGAGATCAGCGGCGGGCGGTTCATCCTAGGAATCGGCACCAGCGCGAAGAACGTCGTCGAGGGCCTGCACGGCCGCGACTTCGAAAAGCCGCTCACGCAGACTCGAGACGTCATCCGCGTCGTGCGCACCTTGCTGGACGGGCGACCGCTCAGCGAAGCCGATACCAAGCTCCGTCGCTACAGGCCGTTCACGCTCGACTTCAAGCCAACGCGCCGGCACATTCCAATTTATGTTGCCGCGCTAAAGCAGAAGTCGATCACCAGCATCGGGGAGATGGCGGACGGATGGATGCCGATTTTCTGGCCGTACAACCGGCTCAGCGATGGTCGCGCCTGGATCGCAGAGGGTGCCGCGAAAGCGGGCCGCAACCCAAATGAAATCGCGACCGCACCCTTCACCACCGTCATTCCAATCCCCGGGAAGGGTGCTTCGAAAAAAGCAAGAGAGCTCATCTCCTTCTACATCGGCGGCATGGGCGACTATTACAAACAACTTCTCAGCGGCTTTGGCTACGCGGATGAATGCAACGAAATCGCACGGCTCTACACCGACAAGGCGACGCGCAAGATGGCGCCCGATGCCGTGACGGACGATATGATCGAAGCGCTCACGATCTCGGGCGATCCGATTCATTGCCGCCGCGAGATCGCGCGCCGGCGTGAGCTCGGCATGGAGCAGCCGATCATCAATCTCCCGCCCGGCATGGCATGGCCCGGGATGGCCGCTTTCATTACAGCATTGGCTCGAGCGTAACGTCACGCTGAACATACGACGCACGATCTGGACGTTTCCGCGACATGCGTAGACGTTTCCGAAGGGTTTCCGAACCGTGGGTAAACAATTACGTATGGATTTGGTTCGCGAGACGACCTATTAGAGATCCAACAGGGGCTAAGCAGACAGAGATCCAAATCGTGCGCTCAGCCACCTGCTCGACTTTTCGGTTGGGCACCGACGCGGTCGATCGGATAACGGGCTGATCGACCGCGTCGGCTTTTTTTTGCATCATGATGGATTTCGAAGCCGTGGGTCGAATGGACCACCGGCTCAGGCGTTGGCTGCATCTTCGGTCATGATGGCGATTAGCTCGGCCTGGGAGTTGACGTTGGCCTTCCGGAAAATCGCACCGAGCTGCGTCGTCACGGTGCGCAGGGAAGCGTTACGCCGCTCGGCGATCTCCTTGACCGTCAGGCCCTCGAGCACTGCATCGATGATTTCATGCTCCGCCGACGTTGTGCCTTCTGGATAGCGCAACTGCGGAAGCGGCACGCTCAAAACCAAGATGTCCTCGCCTCCGACCCGCATCCGGCTCACTCGTGGCCCCGAGTCCGAGTCCGGATTTGACGGCGGATCTGCGCCGTCAGTCGAACCTTTTCCATCTTTCGGACCAGCGTCGGTTGTCACATCGGGACCTAAACAAACCGCTGTCCGCAGGTCAAGAATCAAATGGATGGGGCGGAGCCGCCCCGTTAGAGCCCCATCTGCTTTGCGATGATCACCTTCATGATTTCGCTGGTCCCCGCATAGATTCGTTGCACGCGGGCATCTACATACGCGCGGCTGATCGGGTACTCCAGCATGTAGCCGTACCCACCGTAAAGCTGCAGACAGGCATCCACGATGCGGCCCTGCATTTCGGTTTGCCAGAGCTTCGCCATCGAGCACTCCTTGACGAGGTATTCGCCCGCCACGTGCCGTACGACCAAGCTGTCCAAGAACGCCCGACCCACCTCGATTTCGGTCGCGCATTGCGCCAGCGTGAACTGTGTATTTTGGAATTTGGAGATCGACCGCCCGAAGGCCTTGCGCTCTTGCGTATAGGCGACCGCGTCTTCGAGCACTTTCTCGGCGCTGGCCTGTGAGAGAATGGCCACGCAGAGCCGTTCTTGCTGAAGCTGCTGCATGAGCATCATGAAGCCCGTGCCTTCTTGACCGAGCAGGTTCCCGGCGGGAATTCGACATTCGTCGAACGCAAGCTCGGCGGTGTCTTGGCTTTCCATGCCCATTTTTTCGAGCTTGCGGCTGCGGATGAAACCCGGAGCATCCGCTTCGACGACGAAGAGCGATACGCTGCGATGCGGGTCGTCGGAATTTGCCGTTCGGGCGGCGACGACGACGAGGTCACAGCTCATGCCGTTCGAGATGAAGGTCTTCGCTCCGTTGATCACATACTCGTCGCCGTCACGCTTGGCGCTGGTTGCGATCCCCGCTACGTCGGAACCGGTCCCCGGCTCGGTCATGGCCAAGGCGGTGACGGTCTGACCGCTGACACAGCCGGGCAACCACTTGGACTTCTGCTCGGGGCTCCCGAACGCGTGGACGTAAGGGACGATGATATCGGAGTGCAGGCTGGCCGCCCAGCCGGATTCATAAGCTCGAGAGAGCTCTTCCATGACGATCACCGAATGAAGGAAATCACCCCCGGCGCCACCGTACTCCTCCTCCATCCATGGACAGAGAAACCCGGCCTCACCGGCTTCGAGCCAAATCTCGCGGTCGACCACACCCTGCTCCCGCCACTTGGCTTGTTTCGGGAGGACCCGGGTTTCGATGAACTGCCGGAAGTTGCTTCGGAAGATCTCGTGTTCCTCGGAAAATAGGTGTCGCTCCATGGTTCTCCCTTAACTGAATCGCCATTCATTTACCCTAGGCGCCCGGCGCTGGCAAGCTCGCGCCTGCGCGGCTGCCTTGCTCACGCAGACCTCCGTATCTATGGTCCGCCGCAATGCGCCGCCGACCGGCTCGGTTTTTCCTTCTGCTCTTTCTGTTCGCGGCGATTCCAGCCACTGCGCTGGCCAGCGGCGACGGTCACGGACTGAGCTACGAGGTCTGGCTGATCCTTGCCGCGATGATCCTCGCTGCAAAGCTCGGCGGCGAATTCGCCGTGCGCCTGAATCAGCCCTCGGTCCTCGGGGAGCTCTGCGTCGGCATCGTGCTCGGAAACCTGAGTCTACTCGGCATCCATACCTTCGATGGCGCGGCCGAGCTGGTGCCGGTCGAATTTCTCGCGGAGCTTGGCGTCGTTCTATTGCTCTTCGAGGTCGGCCTGGAGTCGACCCTGACTGAAATGCGCGCGGTCGCACCGACGTCCGGGCTCGTGGCCATCATCGGTGTGGTCGCGCCAATCGCGCTCGGGTACGGCGTGAGCCTCTGGCTGCTTCCCGACGAGCCCTTTTCGCTTCACCTCTTCATCGGCGCGACACTTGCCGCGACCAGCGTAGGGATCACCGCACGTGTCTTGAAAGATCTCAATGCGATGGCCCGGCCCGAGACTCGCGTCATTCTCGGCGCGGCGGTCATCGACGATGTCCTCGGCCTCATCGTCCTTGCAGTGGTTGCCAGTATTGCCGAGTTCGGTGCGATGCCAGGGCCCTTGGACCTCACGAGAATCATCGGGTTGGCGGCAGGCTTCCTGATTGGCGCGCTCCTCCTGGGCGCGTTCGTCATGCCCGGCGTCTTTCGTTTCGCCTCGAGGCTTCGGACTCAGGATGTCCTCGCCGCGGTCGCGGTCGGACTTTGCCTGCTTCTTGCCGGTATTTCCGGCGCCGCAGGGCTTGCACCGATTGTAGGCGCGTTCGCGGCAGGGCTGATCCTCGACGAGGTCCACGTCAGGCCGTTTGGCCGCAAATCCGCTCACGACCTCACCGAGATCATCGGACCCATCGTCGCCGTGATGGCGCCGATCTTCTTCGTCCGCACGGGCATGATGGTCAAGCTCGGAGGCATTGGAACGGAGCCTCTGTTCCTCGCTCTCGCGCTGACCTTGGTCGCCGTCGTCGGCAAGCTGGTATCGGGCCTGGGCGTTCGCGGCGGGACTGCGGACCGGCTCACCGTCGGCATCGGCATGATCCCTCGCGGTGAGGTCGGGCTGATCTTCGCCAATGT
>CAMYJN010000290.1 GCA_947258625.1 uncultured Polyangiaceae bacterium
TACCCGCTCGGGCTACGGGGCAATGATGTGCCGCTGATCGCACGCATCATCGCCGTCGCAGATACCTATGATGCCATGACGAGTGACCGCGCGTATCGAAAGGCGCTCCACCACGACATCGCCATTTCCGAAATTCATCGCTGCGGCGGGACCCAGTTCGATCCGGAGCTTGCGCACGGGTTTCTGCAATCACTCGACGAGTTCCGCAACGAGGGACGGTCGCTCGAAGAGTTCCCTGACGTGCGGGAAACTCGGTCGGGGCTCATGGCGCCACGGACGTAACCGCGCCCAGCGGAGGCTCGGGCAAGGCGAACGCGGCGCTCCAGCGGCGCGACGATGCGGGTGCGGACCATCGTCTCATCAGGGGTACACCGCTGTGCAATCGGAAGGTGGTCACGAGCGTCACGCGAGCGCGGCCGGTCATCCTGAGGCTTCGTGGCTCGACGGAGACGAGCGTCAGGGTTTGGGACGGCCCGATCGAGGAATCGGCGTAGTCGAGCTTGTCGAGACCCTCAGCTGCGAGCCGCCGGATGGTCTTTTCGTCGCGGAAGGAGCGCGTGCTGGTGACGATACGGCCGTTGCCGTCCGTCCATTCGGTCGGGTCGGTCGCAAACTGCGGCGGATTACCCAACTGGTCACAGCCAACAAGCAGGCACAAGACGCCGATGAGCCAGGCGCTCCTAGGTCGACTCACGGCTTCGCTCTCGCGCCACATCCTGCTCGGTCGCAATGCCCGGCACGGGGAGCGGCGCTTCGCCATCGTCCTCTTTGTCCTGCCACGGATACTTGATGCGGTTGTGGTAGGCATTGCAGAGCGTGTCGATCAGTGTGCTCTGAATCACGCGAAGATCTTCCATCGTCAGCCCGCAGACATCGAGCTGCCCCTGGCGTAACTTGACGTTCATCACCCGCTGCACGATCGCCTCGAACTTCTCGCGACTCGGTTCGTCCACGGTGCGCGCGGCAGCTTCGATCGCGTCGATCAGCATCAAGATGGCGGTCTCTTTGGTGCGTGGCCGCATGCCGGGGTACCTAAACGCCGCATCGGAGAGCCCCTTCGCATTCCCGTTTTCCAAACACTTGTGCCAGAAGTACTCGATCACGCTCGTGCCATGGTGCGTATAGGCGAACTCGACCACGGGTTCGGGAATACCGCCCTCTCGGAGGATGCGCGCGCCTTCGACCACGTGGGCCATGATCGCGTCTGCGCTCACTTCGGGCTCCAAATCACCATGCGGCGAAGGCTCTCCGGCAACCAAGTTCTCGACGTAGTACTTTGGCTGAATCGTCTTACCGAGGTCGTGGTAGTAGGCGCCGACCCGGGTCAGCAAGGCATCGGCGCCAATCGCGGCCGCCGCGCCCTCGGCGAGGTTGGCCATGGCTCGGGCATGTTGCCAGGACCCCGGGGCCTCGCGCGACATCTTGCGCAGCAGTGGATGGTCCACGTCGGTGAGGTCCTGGAGGCGACTTCGCGTGACGACACCAAGCGCAGCCGTTGCGACCCGCTGAAACGCCGAGGCGAGGATGCCGGAGATCATGCCTCCCGCGATCGCCGAGAGCAGCGCCGAGTGGTTGAGCTTGGCCAGGTCACCGATGACGTCGATCGGGCTGCCGGCGGCCAAGGCGACGACGATCAAGAGCAGCGCAGCGAAAAGGCCTGCGGCCGTGCCGGCGACAAGCACGTGAGTCGCGTGCTTTCGGTCGTAGAAAAAGACCACGACGCCGAGCGTTGTTGCAAGATAGACCACGACCACCGGCATCGAGAAGTTCACGAACGATGCGCACACGAGCGAGATGATCAGACCTGACGCTGTCGCGGTCGCCCGATCGAAGTAGAGCGCGGCCCACAGGGGCACGGTCGCCAAGGGCAAGACGAACGGAGAGAAGCCGGTGAACAAGAGGAGCAGTTTGGCGGTGAGGCAGGTGGCGCCTACCAATACGAGCAAACCGGACTGGGTACGCAGCAAGCCGCCGCGGCCACCGGTGAACAAGCGCAAGTAGGCGAGAAAGATGTACGCGATGAGGAAGTAACTGATCCAAACGCCCAGTAGCGTGCGTCGCTCCGGCGGACGGCGTTCCCGTTCGAATGCCCGAACCAGACGCTGAACGCCGGGGTCGCTCACCACCTCGCCCCGACGGATGACGAGCGGCTCGGGCATCCCGCGATGATGCGGGCTCAGCTCCGGGGGCAGATAGCCGCTCGGAATGCGCAGCGTGACGGGCGCAGGGCGAGCCGGATCGACGCGGAGCGGCTCGAGGACGACCTCGACCTGGCTTGCCAGCATCATGATCGACGCGAAGACTGCGCTTAGAATCAAGCCCGAAGTGCGACCAGCGATGAGGCGTGTACGGAGCATCGTGTGGGGATCATTCCGCCGAGCGGGACCCTAGTGAGCCGCCTCGTGGGGTTCAAGTGTCTGCGAGCCTTCGCGCTTCGGCAAACGATCTGCGTTCTTCTGCAATCTTTCGCTGGTTCCGAACATCTCGTCGGCTGGCCCCTCGAACGCCAGGATACCGAATCGCGATGGCACATGGAAATCGCCAAGCCCCAAAGCGGACCACGCAGCGGCCTGCTGCCGCGTTGCGCCAAGGTCCATGACGTAGAGATTTACGCGCCATTCATCCCCGATCGCGGGCGGTCGTACGGGCTTGCCATCGAGACTGAACGCATGCCACGGGATCGCGACCTCGACGGCGTATCCGGCATCGACCCCGCGATCGTCGATCTCTCCGCGGGGCAACACGCCGACGCGGGTCAAGCGCATGAGGCTCGGACTCATCGCCGCGATTTGCGGCGCGACTTCCTTTGCATCTTTCGCTTGGACTTCTTCTTGTTCTTGTCGATGGCGCGGCGCTGTGAGGGGGGACCTCCCGGGCCGAGGCCACCTTCCTGGGCGACCGCGGCCTCGAGCAGGGAATCCGCCAAGTTCGCCATCATGGGGTTTCCTTCGAGGCCGCCCGTCTTGACCGCGTCGCGAAGTCGATTCGCCGCGGCCATTTGCTTCATGCCGGGGATCTTCGAGAGCATGCCCGCCTGCGAACCGATGCTGCCCATCATCTGCTTCATGAAGGCGAAGCGCTGAAGGATCTCGGCGACCAGCTTCTCGCTCGTGCCCGAGCCCTTGGCGACGCGCACCAGGCGCGTCGGCTGCTTTTGGAAGAGCTCCGCTCCGGCTCGTTCCTGCCGGGTCATCGAGCTGACGATGGCCTTGATCTGACCGATCTCGCGCTCATCGACTTGGAAGCCCTCTGGCATGCTGTCGGCAAAAAAGGGGACCTTGTCGAGAAGGTCCTGGAGCGGACCCATGTTCTGCAAGGTCTGAAGCTGCTCGAGGAAGTCATCGAGCGTAAACTGCCCGCGAAGCATGCGCTTGGCGTCCTGCTCGGCCTTCTTCTCGTCGACGACATCGTCGAAGTCTTTCATCAGGCCGACGACGTCGCCCATCCCGAGAATGCGGCTCGCCATGCCCTCCGCGCGAAACTCCTCGAGCCGGTCGAGCGTCTCGCCCGTGCCGGCGAACTTCACGGCGGTCCCGGTGGCATTCTTGATGGAAATCGCGGCACCGCCGCGGGCGTCACCATCGAGCTTGGTGAGGATGACCCCGCTCAAACCGAGCAGGTCGTGGAAGGACTTCGCCGTCTTTACCGAATCCTGGCCGATCATGGCATCGACCACGAGAAACACGTTTTGTGGATCGACCGAGGTCCGAATCTCGTCGAGCTCTTTCATCAGCGGCTCATCGATCGCGAGGCGGCCCGCGGTGTCGTAGATGACGAGATCGCACTTGAGCTTCTTGGCGTGGGCCAGGCCGCGCTTGCAGATCTCTAACGGCAGACCGCCGGGAATCGAAAAGACGGGTACGTTGATTTGCTCGCCAAGCACCTGGAGCTGCTCGATGGCGCCCGGGCGCGCGACGTCCGCGGCCACCAGCAACGGTTTGCGCCCGTTGTTGGTTTCGAGCAGCCGCGCGAGCTTTGCCGAGGTCGTGGTCTTACCGGAGCCCTGAAGGCCCACCATCATGATGCCGGTGGGCTTGGGTTTCTTGGCGAAGTCCACCGCCTCGCCTTCGAAGGCCATCATGGACTCGAGCTCGTCCTGGCAGATCTTCACGAACTGCTCGGCCGGCCCGATTTTGACCTTTCGCTTCCCTGCCTGGGCGGTCGTCTCGACGACGGTACCGACCGCCTTTCCTTTCACACGCGCGAGGAACGCCTTCGTAACGCCGAACTCGACGTCGGCTTCGAGCAAGGAGAGACGCACGTCGCGGAGCGCCTGATCGATGTTCTCCTCGGTGAGCTCGGTGACTCCCGAGAGGCGATTGCGGGCGTTGCGAAAGCCCTTGGTAAGCGTCTCAAACATGCGTGAATGGTCCCCGAGGCTGCGGCTCGGCGCGTAGCATGCGTCAAAGCCGCCGCGCAACCTGCTTCACACCTTGACCTCTGGATTCGGGCGTTGGATGGTGCCGAGCCATGCCCGA
>CAMYJN010000291.1 GCA_947258625.1 uncultured Polyangiaceae bacterium
GATTGGCCTGCGAACGCTTCGTCGAGCTCGCCGTCGTAGGTGTCGATGGCTTTGACTTTCGAGGCTTTGCCGGAGGGAAGGGCCACGATGTCGTCTCCCTTGGCGATGACGCCCGCGGCGATTTCGGCCGCGAACCCGCGGTAGTCCAGGTCAGGCCGGATGACGTACTGCACCGGATAGCGGAAATCCGTGAAATTTCGGTCTTCGAATACCGGAACCGTCTCGAGATAGCCGAGAACGTTCGGCCCATCGTACCAGGGCGTGTTCTCGCTGTCGCTCACCACATTGTCACCGACCAGTGCGCTGACGGGGAAGAACTGAATGTCTTTGAAGCGCAGCGTCTTGCCAAACTCCATGAAGTCGGCGCAGATCTCTTCGTAGATTTTCTGCGAATAGTCCTTGAGGTCCATCTTGTTGACGCAAACCGCAAGATGCGGAATGCCTAGAAGCGAAGCGATGTATGCGTGCCGGCGCGACTGCTGTAGGACGCCATGTCGTGCGTCGATCAGGATCAAGGCCACGTCTGCGGTCGAAGCGCCTGTAACCATGTTGCGCGTGTACTGAATGTGCCCCGGCGTGTCCGCGATGATGAACTTGCGCTTGTCGGTCGCAAAGTAGCGGTACGCCACGTCGATGGTGATGCCCTGCTCGCGCTCGGCCTTGAGCCCGTCGGTCAGCAGCGCGAGGTCCGGCTCATCGGTCTGTGATGCAGCGCGGACCGCGGCCATCTGGTCTTCGAACACCATGCCGGTGTCGTAGAGGATGCGTCCGATGAGCGTGGATTTGCCGTCGTCGACCGAGCCGACCGATACGAACCGGAGCAGCTCCTTCTTTCGATACTTCGCGAGATAAGCCTCGATATCGTCGCGAATCAGGTCTTTTTCGTCCGTCATGGCGTTCCCTAGAAGAGCCCGGCGCTGGGCCTAGAAGTAACCCTCGCGCTTTTTGACTTCCATCGACCCCTCTTCGTCGAAGTCGATGAGACGCCCCTGCCTCTCCGAGAAGCGGTTGAGGAGCATTTCTTGGATGATTTTAGGCACCGTCTCGGCCTCCGATTCGACGGCGCCGCTGAGCGGATAGCAACCGAGTGTCCGAAAGCGCACCTTTTTCATCTGCGGCTCTTCACCGGGTTCGAGCCGCATGCGGTCGTCGTCAACCAGGATCCAGGTGCCCGAGCGTTCGACCACCGGCCGCTCCTTTGCGAAGTAAAGCGGCACGACCGGGATGTCTTCGAGCCAGACGTAAAGCCAAACGTCGAGCTCCGTCCAGTTGCTCAACGGAAAGACTCGGACGTTCTCGCCCTTTTTGATTTTTGCATTGAAGACATTCCAGAGCTCAGGGCGCTGGTTCTTCGGGTCCCACTGATGGTGGCTGTCGCGGAACGAAAAAATGCGTTCCTTGGCGCGGGACTTCTCCTCATCGCGCCGCGCGCCGCCAAATGCGCAGTCGAACTCATACTTCGAGAGCGCTTGCTTCAGCGCCTCGGTCTTCATGATGTCGGTGTACTTCTTGCTGCCGAAGTCGAAAGGGTTCATCCCCATCGCGACCCCATCGGCGTTGGTGTACTTGATCAACTCGGCCTTGACGGTGGCCTCGATCTTGTCGCGGTACCGATACATGTCCTGGAACTTCCAGGTCGTATCGACGTGCAGCAAGGGAAAGGGAAGTGGCCCGGGAGCGAACGCCTTTTCGGCCAGCCGAAGCATGACCGAGGAGTCTTTCCCGACCGAATACATCATGACGGGATTGTCGAACTCGGCCGCCGCCTCGCGGATAATTTGAATGCTCTCCGCTTCGAGCTGGCGGAGCTGGCTTAGTTTTCGCGCGCTTGCTTGCACCGGCTTTTCCTAGGGCAGACGTCGATTGGACGCCAGTCTATACGCGAGATTTGTGCGAGTTCAATCCCGAACGTCCCTGGTGAAAGCAACGCGCGCGGCGTCATGCTAAGAAGCGGACTGCATCAAATGTCGGCTATCGTTTGGATGGATATGGAGATGTCCGGGCTCGAACCCGAGACCGAGCGCATTTTGGAGGTCGCGGTCCTCATTACCGACGGCGAGCTCAACGTCGTCGCTGAGGGCCCCAATCTAGTGCTGCATCAGTCGGACGAGGTCCTCTCCGCCATGGATGAGTGGAACACGTCACATCATGGGCAATCGGGTCTGACCCAGCGTGTTCGAGAGTCGACCGTCGACGAGGCCCAAGCGACCGCCGCGCTTCTCGGCTTCTTCTCCGAGCACACCAAGAAGAGGGAAGCACCGCTCGCCGGGAACTCGATTCATCAAGACCGCCGCTTCTTGGCCCGCTACCTTCCCGAAGTCGAGGACTGGCTCCACTACCGCAACGTCGACGTTTCGACGATCAAAGAGCTCGCGCGGCGATGGTACCCGACGCAATACGCGGGGCGCCCGACCAAGAAGGGCAGCCATCGTGCGATGGACGACTTGATGGAGTCGATCGAAGAGCTCAAGTACTACCGGCAGGCCTTGTTCCTTCCCAGGGAATCATGAGGCTCGGGGCGCTGCTGTTGCTGGTCTGCGTGGGCTGCGCGGGAGCCGTGAAGCCGGACCCGCAGACCGCCGAGTCGATCGTCCGCAGTCAATCGGCGCCGATTTCGCTAGTCGATGCGGGGACCGGAAAGTCGATCGAAGCGGAGGTGTTTCTCGCTGTGCTGCGCACCAAGGCGGTCGTCTACGTGGGTGAGCGCCACGACCATCCCGGCGACCACGGCGTGCAATATGCGATCCTCCGGCAACTGCATCGGGACGAGGCATCCCTCGCGATCGGAATGGAAATGTTCCAAGTTCCGTTCCAGGAGCCGCTCGACAAATGGAGCGCCGGAGAGATCGACGAGACCGTGCTCCGGCGCGACACCGAATATGACACGCGCTGGGGCTTCGACTTCAGCATGTATCGTCCGATCCTCGAGTACGCGCGGAACCGGGGTATCGAGGTCGTCGCGCTCAACGCTCCGAAGGAGCTCGCCTTTGCCGTCGCAAAGAACGGTGTCGACGGCCTGCCTCCGGACATGGCCTCGGACTTGCCAGAGCTCGACCTCGAGAACGAAGATCACCGCGGGCTTTTCGACGCCGAGTTCGACGTCGGGGAGCACGCGGCAGAGGACGGAGTCGATCGGTACTACCAGGCGCAGGTCGTTTGGGATGAGACGATGGGTTCACGCGTGGCCGAGACGCTCGGGCGGGGCGATGGGCCTGCCAAGATGGTCGTGTTCGCGGGTCGGGTGCATGTGAAGCGGGGCCTGGGCATCCCGGACCGAGCGGCAAAGCGCGGCGCAGCTCCCTATGCCGTGGTCCTTCCAGTGACCAAGCAAGAGCTCAAAGCGGAGCTGAAATTGCCGCCAGAAGAACGCTCGGCGGACTTTTTTTGGGCCTTGGAGCAGTGAATTCGCGCCTGTTTGCGCTGCGGCCTCGCGCAAACTAGAACACGTTTCAGTTTCGGCCGGACCGGCCGAGCTAGGCGTCCGAAGCCGCGCGCTCGGAACCGCCGAAAGGAACCTTCATGACGGATTGCTTCATCTACGATGCGGTGCGCACCCCCCGCGGCAAAGGACGAAAGAAGGACGGCGCGCTCGCCGATGCACCGCCGTTGCACATGGCCAAGGCCGTCCTGCAGGCGCTGCCGGAACGATCCGACTTCGACAGCAAAGAGATCGAAGACGTGATCCTGGGCTGCGTCGAACCCGTAGGGGAGCAGGGCGCCAACGTCGGTCGAATGGCTGCCTTGATCTCTGGATACGACGACAGCGTTCCCGGCGTGCAGCTCAATCGATTTTGTTCCTCCGGACTCGAAGCCGTGAACATTGCGGCCGCCAAGGTGAAAGCCGGCGATGTCGATCTCATCGTCGGTGGCGGGATGGAGAGTATGAGCCGAATTTCAATGGGCGCTGCGGGAGGCGCCTGGTCGACCGACCCGGAGCTCGCATGGGGGACATCATTCGTGCCGCAGGGGATCGGCGCCGACCTGATCGCGACCAAGTACGGGTACAGCCGTCGAGACGTCGACTCCTTCGCGGTAGAGAGCCAACGCCGCGCGGCAGCCGCATGGGAAGGCGACCGCTTCGGCAAGTCGATCGTCCCGGTGAAGGACTGCATTGGCGTCACCATGCTCGAGCGCGACGAGCACATGCGCCCAGGCACGACCCTGCAAGACCTCTCGCAGCTCAAACCGAGCTTCGAGACGATGGGCCGAAACTTTGGCTTCGATGCGGTTGCGATTCAGAAGCACCCGGACGTCGAGCAAATCGATCACGTCCATCATGCAGGTAACTCATCGGGCATCGTCGACGGCGCTGCGGCGGTCTTGCTCGGCAGCAGGGACGCCGGAAAGCGGCTTGGGCTAGAGCCGCGCGCGAGGATCGTGAGGTCCGCCACCGTCGGCAGCGAGCCTTGCATCATGCTCACCGGTCCGATGCCGGCCTCTCGGAAGGCTCTGGCAAAGGCCGGCATGCAGAC
>CAMYJN010000292.1 GCA_947258625.1 uncultured Polyangiaceae bacterium
GCGGTGATGATCATGCGTTCGGAGTCGCGGTCATAGACGCGTTGATCGAAATCGCCATGGGCAACGACGGGCTCGAGGTCCGCGTCTTCGAGGGCTTCGAGGGTTTCCTCGAGACGTAGATTGCGGTGGCGGATCGTCGCTAGGATCTCTTCTCCATTGTCTTCGGCCAGATAGCGATAGTGGACCGTGAAGCGTTGAGCGCTCCGCTCGTATTCACTCCGCTCGAAGACCTGCCAACGTCTTCCGCGCGCGTCGACCGTCGCGATCTGATCTTCCTCGTTGGAGCTCGACCGATGCGGGAAGATTCGTTCGAGCGAGGGCGAGGGTCTCGTCGGAGGAATCCACCCCGTGGAGCTCCGTGACCTGATCGGCGAGCACGGCGAGGATGCGTCTCGAACCACAACCGAGCTCCAGGACGCGATCGGCGCCAACGCAAACGGCGCGGTAGAAATCTTCGTCGCCCACATTGCCGTTGTGCAAGGACGCGTAGAGATCGGCGGGGTAGTCCCTGCTCATCATGAGCATCTACGCCCAGCTTCTAGCTGGCCGCAGGCCAAATTCACCCTAAGGTCGCTGGTTCGAATCCAGTTGACTGCAACCGGAACTGACCGCTCCGAACCAGGGATGCCCCCAGGTTGTAGTGCGCCGAAGCCGACTCGGGGTCCAGCTCGAGCGCCTTGCGGTACGCCTCGGCCGCCTCCTCGGGCATTCCCTGGCGTTCAAGCACGAACCCGAGGTCGTTGTAGATCGCGGGCTGCGGCTCGATCGCGAGTGACTCCCGGTAGTGGGCTTCGGCCACCTCGAGCTCGCCGAGGTCGATGGACGCGAGGGCCATGTTATTGTCGGCCTTCCAGTGCTTGGGGTCCACCTTGAGCGCCTTCTCCAACGCGCCGACCGCCTCTTGGCTCTTGCCATCCTGGAACAACGCGAACCCGAGGGAGTTCAGGAGCTCGACGTTTTCGGGCTCGACGGCGAGTGAACCGCCCCAGGAATTCCGGGGACTCCGGGGTGCCGGCCGTCGATCATGGTCATTGCGAAAACAAAGGCCCAGTCAGGGCAGCGAACCACGCGACATAACGATTAGTATCGCGCAATGGGGCTTACAGCGAAATTGCGTCAAGGAAGCCATGTGTCTACTTTACACCTCTTGGAAGACGGCATGGGAGCGCCGGGCAGCCGGGCACGCTGGGAGGCATCATGAGTGACTACGTACAAAAGGGCATGTCGAAGGGCGAAGCTGCCGAGCAGCAAGCGAGTGCGGCGCTGCGCCGAAAGGAGCAGGTTTCAGGTAGAGAGCTCAAGCACGGCGCCTGGATCGCGACCGCGCGCAGGGAGCTTCAAATCGATCCCTTCCGTACGCCGACGTTCGCGCTTGTCGCGGTGTTCGCGATCCTCTACGTGGGCTCGGTCTTCCTCTTCGAAAGCATGGGCGAGCTAGCTGGCTCGCTCTACGCTCTCAAGATCGCGGTCTCGACGCTTTTCGCGGTGAGCCTCGGGGTGATCCTTTCCGTTTGGTGGCAGACCACGGCCCGATTCGACGAAAAGATACGCGAGGCAGAGCGCATCGACCGGGAGTATCGGGAGCACCTGCTCAGCTTTTCCGATAGCTTGTTCGACATCATCAACGCGCTGAACACCTTGGCGGACAGGCCGCCTCGGCCGTTTGTCGTCGCCACCGAGTTCATGCTCGGCGAGTACGTCCACCTACTGCAGAGTCAGCTTCAACGCTACGGCGACTACGTGGCCGGGCTCGGATTCGACGCGACGGCCTTCCTCGACGAGAAGACCCGAATCTTCGATGGCATCCGGGAGCGTGTGGGCCTCTCCATCAAGGGCATGCCGAAAGAGGTCCAGTCTCTTTTCACGGAAGGCTTGAGCCTCGGCACCGACAAGCCGCACGAAGTACGTGCCGCACGTCAACAGAGCCTACAGGCCAAACTGAAAGAGATCTCGACCGGCAAGTGACCGAGGGTACTAGCGTAGGCCTCGCGCACGAAGCCACCGAACGATCTGCTCCGGCATCTCGTCTTGGTTCGATTCGTGGACCGTCCAGATCTCGACGTCCGAGCGATCCTTGACCGCTTCGCCGGCAGGCTGCCACCTCCAGGACCTTGAAACCGCCGGCAGAACCACCGGACACCAACGCCTGGTTTTGACATGACATGGGCTCTCAGAATGGTCCCCAAGGGCCAAGAGGCTTCGTGTCGAGCCGGCGGGCAAGCTCGCCTCCGAGAGCTGCGCCCCCACCAGCTGCTCGGGCAAGTCGATCGTGCGAACTCGGCGGCCCACGACGTGCAATACGTAGTCGGGCTTCTCGTCTGCGACGATGCGCTCAAGCCGAAGGGGCTCTTGCGAACATCGAAATCGCGATCGTCTGCACCGCATCGACCACCTCATCCGCAGAGAATGCATCGGGATCTACGAATGCCTGCATCACCAAACCATCGAGTATTCCGATCACCACTCGAGGCAAGAGTTTGAGCGAGATCCGCCGCTCGAGGCCGAGTGACACCAGATTCTTGTCGAGATAGTCGCGAATCTGTTCGGCACCGAGCTCGTAGAACTCTGCCAGCTTGGGGCGGAGGGACTCGTCGTAGAGGCTCAGCGCGAGCAGCTCGGCGACCACCAACGCCTCGTCGGTACGTTCCGCCCGAGTTGCCCACAGCTCCTCGAGCGACCTCCGAAGTGCTTCGAATGGATTGTCCGATGGGGACCACGCCTGCACCGCACGCGCTTGAACCGCGTTGCACGCCGCCTCGAGGACAGCATGAATCAATGCCTCTTTCGTCGGGTAGTGATAGTGGAGGGCGCCTTTGCTCATCCCCGCTTCTTTGGCGATCTCGAGCAGGCTGGTTCCGCCGTACCCCTGGCGTGCGAGGACTCGGATCGCTGCGTCGATAATCTGCTGGGAGCTAACCGCGCTCTTTGCGTACGCCATGAGCGTGGACAATGAAGCCTGCCGCTGGGGCTCGTCAACCGCCAGTGTCAGCGCCCACTGGTGAGCGAACAACGTCGGTCGCTGAAGCGCCTCGTCGAGAAACAGGTGTGCCAAGACACGGGCCGGCTCACTCGCAAACCGATCAAGACCGCCGACGATGACATCGCCTACTCATGCCCAATTCGGAAGCTGAAGGCGCGTCAAGCGGGCCCCGTGCTCCGGTTGTGGCCTCTTCGGATATGATCTATGGTCCCGCGCGATGAACCTCGGCGACGTGTTGAAATCCGCACCGGAAAAGCGAGACCAGATACGGGAACTGACGACCCTCAACGCCGCCTGGAACCTGAAGCTCCTGGTGCTGCTCGGCATGTGGGTCGTGGCCGGTTGGGCCATCGTCTCTACCGATTCCCTGGCGGTACGGATTCCGGCCTGGCTCGTTATCGGCACGGTGATCCACAGCTTCGCTATCTTCCTGCACGAGTCGGTGCACGGGCTCCTCTTCAAGAACGCGTTCCTCAACCGCTGGGTCGGGTTCCTCTGTGGCGTCCCGGCCCTGATCGCGGTCGCCGGCTATCGCGCCATTCACCTCCCGCATCACGCGCACACGCGGACCCAAGAAGATCCGGACGAGATGCTGATCGAGGGGATGCCGTCCTGGCTAGCCCGGGTTGGGCTCTACCTGTGGCTCATCGGAGGCGGGCCCTACTACGTCTTTCTCCACATGCCCTTCAAGGGCTTCATGATCACCGACGCCAAGACCCGCCGCGAGATGATCGTGGAGTACACGCTGATTTACACGGTCTTCGCCGGTGTGATCTACGCGGCGTACTCCGCCGGGCGGATGGATCTTTTCATCAATCTCTGGCTCATCCCGGCCGCCGTGGCGCTCGTCCTGGTGAACCTCCGCGGGGCATCGGAGCACATCATGTGCGTCGCCTCCGACGACTTCACCGATAGCCGAACGGTGACCAGCAACCCGGTGACCTCCTTCGCGATGAACAACCTCAACTACCACCTCGAGCACCACCTCGTGCCGCGGATGCCCTGGTACAACCTCAAGCGCTTCCACGCGATGATGCTCGACGAGTACGAGCCCGCGAACAGCCATATCCGCAAGAGCTATGTCTCCTTCCTTGTCGAGCTGATCATCAAGGGTCCGCTCGGTGAAGAAACCTGGCACCGGCGCGGCATGGCAGAAGCCACGGGCTCCCAAGCGGCTGGGTCTTGCTGAGCCTGTCCGGGGTACGTACCGGGCGCATAGGTGAGCCAGAACGGCCCAAAGAAGGCCCATTTTCCCAAAGCAAAAGCCCGGCCGAAGCCAGGCTTGATGGCGGTGACCCCAACGATGCGAAGTTGGAACCAATTTTCCGCTTTCATTGAAGAGTGGGACGAGCTTCGGATGGCAACATGATGGGCTCCGCACGCCGGAGATGACACGCACTGAATTCGGAGCTATATATGGTGTCATGGACGCCTCGCAGGATATCGAACCGATCACGACGCTCAAGCGCGCCGCCGCGGAGCTCATCGCGC